>DPJQ01000134.1:24297-24786 GCA_003542935.1 Lachnospiraceae bacterium
GCCGCTGAACAGATCCAGAAATACGCCCCCCGGTATCCAGGGCTGCAGAACATTAAATAAAGTCTCCTTCGTACGATCGGTAGTGGGACGGGTGTCCAGGCCATCGAGCGTCTTTAGAGGGAGACTTCGGCATTTACCTGCGATAACTCTCATTCTTTAACTCCTAGTGTAATTGCAACCGCCAGTCCAAATCCCCTCTGTCCAGGCCGAGAATCAGAGATTCCGCCGTGGCTATATTGGTAGCAATCGGGATATTGTACTGGTCGCAGCAGCGCGTGATCTGATAAACATCCGGTTCCTTCGGATCGATCATCGTCGGATTATAGAAAAAGATTACCATATCCATATCGCCGCGCTCGATCATTTCCATAAACTGCTTGTCGCCCCCCACGGAACCGGCCAGAAATTTATACACACGAAGATTAGTGACCTCCTCTATCCGGCGGCCTGTCGTCCCCGTGGCATATACCTGGTGCTTGGCTAAGATTC
>DPJQ01000134.1:25034-40617 GCA_003542935.1 Lachnospiraceae bacterium
ATATACCTGGTGCTTCGCTAAGATTCCTTTGTAGGCGATGCAAAAGTCTTCGATCAGACTTTTCTTACTGTTGTGCGCAATAATACCTATATTCATCTCAGTCATCCCCCCCAATCTTATCATAAATCCATCATAACAAACCGACGAAAAAAAAGCAATGTATTTTTTTGTGATTATGCATAATTTACAAAAATGAAGCCATACAAACTCTATGGAATAAAAAATATTTTTTTCTGTAGCATCCTGTCCGTCTCCTACGGTATTATGATAGGAATAAACGTAATGTTATATTTCCACATAAGAAACATGAGGGGGTACCACCTTATGCTCTTCCTATTCATGAATATGATTGATGAGCCGGAGGATCGGGAGAAATTCCGCATCCTCTATGAGCAATACCATCGCCTGCTCTGGCAGGTAGCCAACCAGATCCTGCAGGATGAATATCTGGCCGAAGATGCCGTGCAGAATGCATACATGACAGCTCTGTCCTGTCTGGAGCGCTTTTCGGATCCAAAAAGCAATGCGTCGAGAAATTTTCTTGTCACCATCGTTCGCTCCCGCTCCGTGGATCTGCTCCGCAAGGGTTACCATCGTCACGAAGAACAGCCCGAAGAGATTCCGGAAACACTCGCAGGAGACACTCCACAGGATCTGTATTTTCGGCGGTATGACACTGAACTTCTGGCTGCGGCCATCCGGAAGCTGGAGCCGGACTACCGCGCTGTGATTGAATATTTCTATCTTCACGGCTGCTCTGTCAAAGAGACTGCCACCCTGATGCAGACTACGGCAAAAAATATTACCGTCCGTCTGACCAGAGCCAGAAAAAAGCTGAAACTGCTGCTGGAACAGCAGGAAGGAGGTGATTCCCATCACTGACAGACATTTATGGGAAGCCTGCGGGCTTGCCATCGAACAGGATATAGCGGAACTGGAAACACAGCCCTGCAGCCACCGTTTCTCCGATGCGTTTCGTGACTCTATACGGCAAATGCAGAAGCAAACAGGCAAAAAGCATACCATAAAAAAAACGGATGGACGGACCCGCCCGCTCTGGCGGTTCCTGCCCGTCGCGGCGGTGATTGCACTGGTTTGCCTGGCCGGATATCGTCTGCTGGCACTCGCCCCTTTCCGCATGGGATCTTCCGGCTCAGACTACGGCCAAAGTTCAGAAGCCGCCGGACAGGAGGCCGGAGCCATTGCGGAGGACACAGAAGAATATACTATGGAAACGGATACCGCAGAGCCGGCCGAGGGCGCCGCAGATGGCCGGGACGAGGTACCGGGAGGCACTATGGATACAGACGATTCCGGAAATGCCGACGAATATACGGAAAAAGCAACAGAAGAAGCCGTTAATGATGAAGCCGGAGAAGAAGCCGAACTGGCATCGGCAGAGAAGCAGACCACCGAATCGGCAAACGCTTCTTCTGCCAAAAAAGACAGCCATGCAGAGAATAAAGAAAACTCAGAGCTGCTGCTGTTATCCGTGGCCTATCATTCTTCCTCCCAGATCCTGGAATTGGAGATTCGAAACGATTCTGCCCGGACTATTATTCTTGGAAACAGCTGGATGCTTTTTGACGCAGACGGAGAGACTGTAAATATAGAGATAACGGATCCGTCCCGCCCCTCTCGTCTCGCCCCGGATCAGACTGCCACGATCCGCTGCACGCTCCCCGACGGCGAGTTGCCGGAAGGCGAATATACGCTGGATCTGGACGACGGAGAAAATATTCTGACATTCTCCCTGCCATGACAGACAAGGCAAGATCCGCCATCACCAGAGACATATCACTGATATTTTTTTTCAAGGAGGAGACAAAAACATGAAAAAGAACATTCCATGGAAACCTTTATGTCACACGATCTGTACAATAGCGCTGTCCGGCTGCCTGGCCGTCGGCCTGCTGCTCACCGGCTGCGGCCGGTCGGCCGATGCAGAAGAAGAAATCTCTCACACAGCATATAAATCGGACCAGGGGATAGCCGCCTATTCCACCGAAACTGCCGAAGCCGCAGCGGAAGATATATCGGCCGATGATGAGGTGGCTGGAGGATCTATGGACACCGGCGAAAACGATTACACCGCAGCGACCGAAGGCGCCGGCCCGGAAGATGCCTCCACCGATGTTACCGAAGGCGATGCCGCTGCCCAGACCGGCCGGAAACTGATTCGCAATATGAGTCTCAGCCTGGAGACTACGGCTTTCGATGATCTCATTGCCAACGTGGAATCCCGGGTAAACGATATGGGCGGCTATATCGAGGATTCCAGCATAAGCGGTGACTCCGGCTACCAGACGCTGCGGTACGCATACCTGACCGTACGTATACCGGTTGACCAACTGGATGCTTTTGCCGATGCCGTCGCAGGTTCCGCCACAGTATTGAACCGCAGTACTTCCGTCTCCGACGTAACTTTACAGTATTCGGATCTCGAAAGCCATATGGAAGCCCTGAAAATCGAACAACAGACGTTAATGGATATGCTGGCCAAGGCCGAGGAAATCGAGACCGTGCTGGCCATACAAAATCAACTCACCAATGTGCGTTACGAGTTGGAATCCTATGGTTCACAGCTAAAGCTGATGGAAAATCAGGTTTCTTACAGCACGGTAAACATTGACATCAGCGAAGTGGAAATTCCCACACCCGCTGTGGCGGATAGCTTCGGCGGCAGAGTCAGCCGTACTTTCCAAAACAGTATGAGCAGCTTTGCCCATGGCGTGGAAGATTTCCTTGTATGGTTCCTGGGAAATATTGTTTTCGTTGCCATATTTATTGTGATCGTCATCCTGATCTGCCTGGGATTGCGCAAAATAGTACGCAAATGGAAACAAAAGAGAAAATATGCTGCATTTCCGGAAAAAACGGAAACTGACGAAAAGGAGGATTAAAAATGAAATTACCAAAGAGCAAAAAATCTATAATCACCGCCATCCTGTTTCTGTGTCTGGCAGGTATGCTTGCAGTTCTTCCCCGCAATGTCAAGGCCTCTGACGCCAAACGCACCCACGGAAAGGGGGCAAAGCTGTCACAAACTACGTTGACTATATATCCAAATATGTCAAAGCAACTCAAACTGGATTCTGCCACCTCCGACGTCACCTGGAGTTCTACAGACTCCAAACTGGTCTCTATCCTGGGCAGCCGGGGAACGAACCAGGAGACTGTGACGATCAAAAGCGGAAATAAAACCGGATCCTGCAAAATAAAAGCGGAACTTAACGGAAAAACATTTACCTGCAAAGTTACGGTAAAAAAGGACAGCAACATTTCCAGGGCCAGACTTGTAAAAGTGAATAAGACTTCAAAAAAATCACTCTAAAAGTTGAGCTTTGTAACAGGAGTAAAAAGGAACTCGGATACGGCCGCCCCTATACTGTAGAAAAATTTATTGACGGTTCCTGGAAAAAAGTCGGCCCTCCCGATGACTGGGCATTTACCTGCGAGCTGATAGTTATTCCGGGGCGCTCTTCTCAAACTATCCGCTATGTAATTGCCACCAAAGAGGACGTAAAGCAATATACAAAGGGCACGTACCGTCTGACAATTGATGCAAACCTGAAATACAAGCATGTACTGTTCTCTTTATAATTTGAATGGATTTTTCGGGAGGTTCGACACATGAAAATCACACAAAAACTGATACCTGTATTTGTCTGCATATTGCTATCAGGAACCGTCCTATTTACATGGATTTCAGGCAAAACCGCTCAGATCATCGAAGCCGAAGATTCCGCACCTGTTACAGGCAAAAAACCATTTGAGGAGTTAAAGGCATCGGAAATAGCATCGGCCACAGTACAATTGCTGCCGCCTGACAAAACCATTCAGATTACTGACATGGAAGAATTAACAGACTTTCTGAGCGACGCGGTTATCTATCAAGCCGATAATTCCTATACCGAATACGTCGGTCAGGCGGCTATATTCACACTGACGATGTCTGACGGTTCCCAGATAGAAATCATGGAATATAATCCGTTTCTTGTTATTGACGGGGTTGGATATAGAACAGAATACGAGCCCTGTGAAGCACTGAACGATTATGCAAACCGGCTGCTCAATGATGAAAATTCCACAATTATCCTGAAAGAACCACCCCTGCTGAATGTGATCAGTGACGAGACATGCTATGACGCACTTACAGGCGCTTATTCCTGGCAGACCAAAAATGATGACGGAACCTTGACAAATACAGAAGCTGACAGTGCGCACCCATTAGATTGTAAAGATTTGATGGATCCATGGGAAACACCGGAACGGACTGCCCTGCTGCGTTTCACCGAAGAGCCTGATGAAATTCTGAGGGTCTGCTGCTGGAGTGATAAACACTGGTCTGACTCTGCCGCGGAGAGTGAAAATGTACCTGTAAACGGAAACGAAATAGAGCTCAAACCGGGCGGATATATTTATGAGGTCACTGCCAGATGGGATACCGAAAAAAACGGTTATGGCGGAACGGCACGCTATTCTTTCTATGCAAAAGTTTTAGAATAGAGAAATATTTCTGATAATGATGAAAATAAAGGAGCTGCTGCAAATCGGCATCGTGTCAATTTACAGTAGCTCCTTTTTTGCGGCTTAGATAGCCAGACAATCTCCTACCGTGTCCTGCACTTGCAGGTATTCACCTTCGGAATTTGCCGGATCAGATTACCGTCGGCAATCTCTCCTTACAGCTGGCTGCCGGAACCCTGGGACATCTGCTTCTCCTGGGCCTCGATCATTTTCTTCACCATATAACCGCCGACAGAACCGTTCTGCTTGGAAGTCAGGTTTCCGTTGTATCCGTCGGAAAGCGGAACACCCAGCTCGTTAGCTACCTCAAATTTGAAACGGTCCATTGCTCCCTTTGCTTCGGGTACAGTTGTACTTGAAGATCTGTTTGCCATAATGAATTGCCTCCTTGAATTTGAATGGTTCGGTAACTGTCGGAGACACGTTTGTTTCTCCGAAGCTGCCGGTTGATTTGTTACGGTGATAGTATGTGCAGACTTTCGGAGAATACGCTGGTAAGTTTTGCGAATATTGTCAAAAAATTACCACGGATTTAAGTTATGATAATATTCCATCCTTTATAAAATCACATCCTGCAGCTTCCGCTCCCTGTATTCGGCCACCTGCGCAGCCAGGAAGCCATGTTCCTCCAGCTCAAGCTCCGGATCCGTGACCAGCAACCGCTTTACTTCCTGAGCTGCCTGGCGGAGCAGCTCGGAATCCCGGTAGATATCTCCGATGGCGAATTCCATCAGGCCGCTCTGGCGGATACCGAAGAAATCTCCCGGCCCCCTGAGCCGCAGATCTTCATCGGCAATGGCAAAGCCGTCATTCGTTTTATTCAGAATATCCAGACGTTTGGCATTGGCGTCACCGTCCGAGGTGCGGATGAAGATACAGTAGGACTGATCCTCTCCCCGCCCTACGCGGCCCCGGAGCTGATGGAGCTGGGCCAGTCCGAAACGCTCCGCGTTCTCCACCATCATCACGGTGGCGTTCGGCACATTCACACCCACCTCGACTACGGTGGTGGACACCAGTATATGGATATCCCCCCTTGAAAAATCATCCATAATCTGATCCTTGGCCGCCGGTTTCATCCTGCCGTGCAGCAGCCCTATGGTGAATTCCGGAAATTCTTTTTTCAGCTTTTTAGCATAGTCCGTCACGTTCTCCGCCTTGATCTCCTCGCTGGCCTCCACCATGGGACAGATCACATAGACCTGATGGCCGGCCGTGAGCTCCCGCCGGATGAAACGGTAGGCCGTGGGACGATATGAGGTATCCACCACACAGTTTTTGATCGGCAGCCGTCTGGCGGGTTTCTCGTCCAGCACCGATATATCCAGATCGCCATAGAGGATCATAGCCAGCGTCCGGGGGATCGGCGTAGCGCTCATGACCGCAATATTCGGTTTTCCTCCTTTGGCCGAAAAAGTCTCACGCTGTTTTACGCCAAAACGATGCTGTTCGTCAGTGATCACCAGAGAAAGATTGTCGTACTCCACGGCGTCCTGGATCAGCGCATGGGTACCGATGATGCATTTCGCATAGCCGATAGCGATCTTCTCATAAATATTTCGCTTCTCCTTCGCCGTACAGGAGCCAGTCAGCAGCACCGGACGGTATTCCTCAAGGCCATTCTCCTCCAGGAGAGTCACGAAGTCCTCATAATGCTGGTGGGCCAGCACCTCCGTGGGAGCCATCAGCGCACTCTGATAGCCGTTCTCCGCAGCCATGATCATGGCAAGAAAAGCCAGGATCGTTTTGCCGCTGCCCACATCCCCCTGGATCAGCCGATTCATCAGCCGGTTTCCCGCCAGCTCCTCCTCCATCTGCGTCCACACCCGCATCTGCGCGTCGGTGAGCCTGTAAGGAAGAGACTCCATCACTTCCTCCGTCTTCCATCCGGCCTTCATCGGATAGTTATTTTCCGTATCCGTCTGACGTTCCTTCATCATCTGCATACACAGGATAAACAGAAAAAATTCTCCGAAAGCAAGTCTCCGGCGAGCCTCCAGAAACTCCTGCTGTGTGGCCGGAAAATGGATCTGCCAAAGAGCCTGTCCCAGAGGAATCAGCCCCAGACGTTCCGCGAGAGTCTCCGGGAGCCACTCCTCAATCTGTACGCTCTCCAGGGCCTGACGGACCGTTTTCGTCACCAGCTTGTTACTGAGTCCCGCCGTCAGCCCGTAAAGGGGCTGCATGGAGTCACAAACTCCGTCATACGCCCCTACCGTGAAGATCTCCGGCTGTTCCATAACCCGCCGGTTCATCTTCTCCGTCACACGCCCCCGGAACACATATACCGAGCCACGCTTTAACGTGCTTCGAAGAAAAGGCATATTAAACCAGGTCAGAGCCAGCCGTCCCGTGGCATCCTGTACCGTCGTCGTGATGACCGTGAGCTTCCCCGTATTTTTTATATCCACAGGAAAAGTGACCGCCGCCAACACCGCCCCCTTCTCTCCGACTTTCAATTCACCGACAGACACCGGGTGACGGTACAAATCGTACTCCCGGGGATAATACTGTATCAGATCCCCCACCGTAAAAAGTCCCAGCTTCGCAAATAGTTTTTCCGATTTCTCCCCGATCCCCTTCAACACCCGGATCGAATCCTGTTCCCTCATCGCCTCACCTTCCCGCAGCCGTTTACCGCTTCAGTTTCTTTCGTCCGCTGTCAAACACAAAAACCACCTGTGCGGCAACATATTTCTTCCTGCACAGGCGGCCAAAAACAGTCCAATCTCAAATTTAAAATTTATAAGGGCATTTCACAACCAGACGGTTCAGGGGCATCCGTTCGCTGCAGCGCTACCAGAATGAATACCCCCAACCGCCGTTCGGCCACAAATCCCCGTCACTCCACCGAGATCAAACAGTAATAGATCGGCTGTCCTCCGGCATTCACCTCAATATCACAGTCCCCGTACAGTTCCTCCAACTCCTCCGCCAGCTTCTCCGCATCCTCCTCGGAATAATCCTCCCCGTAATAAATGCTGATCAACTCGCTGTCCTCATCCACCATCTCTCTCACGGCTTCAAGGGACACGCTGTGCACATCCTGACCCACAGCCAGGATGCCGGAATCGCCCACGGCCATGATATCATGCTCATGGATCTCTTTATTATCTATATGGGTATCGCGAACTGCATACGTGACCTGCGCCGTCTTGACCTCGGCAATGGACTCCGTCATGGAAGCTTCATTGTCCGCCGCCGATTTCTCCGGCACAAAATTGATCACCGCCGTGATGCCCTGGGGAATCGTCTTTGTGGGAATCACAATGATCTCTTTATCCTCCACAAGATCCCTGGCCTGATTGGCCGCCAGGATGATATTCTTATTATTCGGCAGGATAAATATGGTTTCCGCATGTACCTGTTCAATGGCATTGAGCATGTCCTCCGTGCTGGGGTTCATGGTCTGGCCGCCCTCAATCAGATAATCCACGCCAAGCTCACGGAAAATGTCGGCAATGCCGTCGCCCACCGACACGGAAATGAACCCGAAAGGCTTTTTCTCCTTGGGTGCCTCCTCCGCGGCCTGCTGGGCTGCCAGTTTCTCCGCCTCTTTAAACAGTTTCTCCTGATGCTCCTCCCGCATATTGTCGATTTTAATACGGGACAGGGAGCCGTAGGTCAAAGCCCGCTGCAGGGCAAGGCCCGGGTCATTGGTATGCACATGGATCTTGACAAGATCTTCGTCCGCCACGCAGACGATCGAATCCCCGATAGAGTTCAGGAAACCTTTAAACTCTGTCTCATCGGCATCCGAGAACTTCTTTTCCAGCATAATGATAAACTCGGTACAGTAGCCAAACTTTATATCCGCCTCCGCCGTCTGGGGAACCGCCGCGGATCTGTCTGCGGAAGGCCGGGCCGGCTCGATATCCATATCCAGCACTTTGCCCATATATGCGTTATAGGCGCCTTCCATCACCGTCATCAACCCCTGGCCGCCGGAGTCCACCACTCCCGCTTCCTTCAGCACCGGCAGCATCTCCGGCGTTTTTTCCAGGGTGGCCTGGCCTTCCTCAATCACCTGACGCAGAAAATCCTTCATGTCGGTTGACTCAGTCTCGTCAAGGATCACAAGCTCTCTGGCCTTCTCTGCCATGCTTTTCGCCACAGTCAGGATCGTGCCCTCCTTGGGCTTCATGACAGCTTTATAAGCGGTCTCCACCGCCTTCTCAAAAGCGTTGGCCAAAACGATCGGATCCATCTCCTTTTTCCCCTGTATGGCCTTTGTAAACCCACGCAGCAGCTGGGAAAGAATGACACCGGAGTTACCCCTGGCCCCCCTAAGGGAACCGGAAGCGATAGCTTTTGCCAGAGTATCCGTCGTAACCGATGACAGGCTGCTCACTTCCCTCGCCGCGGACATGATAGTCATAGTCATATTAGTACCGGTGTCGCCGTCGGGAACCGGAAATACATTCAGTTCATTGATCCATTCTTTTTTTAATTCCAGATTCTTTGCACCGGACAGAAACATTTTGGCCAGAATCTGTGCATCTATCGTACCTGTAGACACGCTAAAGTCCTCCTTAACCTTGATCAATCTATAACACGTATGCCCTCGACTAAAATGTCAATATGCTCCACTTCCATGCCTGTAAAGCTTTCCACTTTATGCTTTACGCTTTCTATCAGATTATTTGCCACCGCGGAAATACTCACGCCGTAAGCCACGATTACATGAAATCCCAGAGAAATCCGATTGTCTTTCAAGGTTACATTGATACCCCGTTTCAGGCTCTCCTTTTTCAGCAGCTTTACAAGTCCGTCTTTCATGCTGATTGCCGCCATGCCGACGATGCCGAAATTCTCTACGGCCACACTGCCCGCATAGGTTGCAATCACATCTGTATTTATCGTAATCTGACCTAACTCTGTTTGAATACGACCCTTCATACCCTTACCTCCATCAGAATTATATATGTCTGATATAAATACAGGATCGCGGGAAATCCGCAGATCCATAAATTCACAACAGTTTTTTGTATTATACCCTCTTTTCATAAAAAAAGAAATATTTATTTGTGAAAAAAAAGGAAATTTCTCTTGCAAATTCTGATTCGTTCTGCTAGAATAAGCAGTGTTGCAGGTCTGTTAGCAGACAATTTATGTCGAGGAGGTGCTGATCATGGCAAAATGTGCAATGTGTGGAAAAGGTGCTCAGTTCGGTTGTAATGTGAGCCATTCTCATAGAAGAACCAATAAAATGTGGAAAGCCAACATTAAAAAGGTGAAAATAAACGACCACGGGACTGTAAAGAGAATTCATATTTGTACTTCCTGCTTACGTTCCGGATTAGTGGAAAGAGCATAATGAGAATTTAAAGACAAGAAATACAGCGGCATGAAAATGCCGCCTTTTCTTTGCCGTTTTCCGGCACTCCTATAAAAAATTGCCGTTATCTTTACTGCATTTTAATCAGTTCCTGAAATACTTTCTCGCCAAACACGGCCAGGGCGTGATCTTCCTCCCCGGTTCCGCCGCTTATTCCCAGGCCGCCCACGATTCTGTCTCCATCTTTCAAAGGAATACCGCCACCAAAAATCACAATCTTTCCGCCGTCCAGCTTATCCACACCATAGAAAGTCTGACCAGGCTGGGCTATCTTAGAAAGCTCCATCGTGGACATTTTTACCGCCACGGATGTATAAGCCTTCTTGGTGGCCACATCGTAGCTGACCAGAAAAGCATCATCCATTACATGTACTGCCACCGGATTACCATAGGCATTACATACGGCGATCACAGCGCGAAGCCCCGTCTCCGCCGCACGGCGCTCCACACATTCAATCAACTGTTTTGCGATCTGCAGTTTCATCACACCATCTCCCATATCCTTATGCGCGGCTCTGTTCATCTCCGTACAGAAAATCAGAAACCGAACCACACTCCTCCTTTGCTTTTTTGCGGTTTCCGCCGCCTCTATACGTCAAATTATACCTTTTCACTCTTCGGGTGTCAATCCGGCTTTTTCACTCGATATCTTTGTTACTGACGTCGGGTGTTCTTTCACCCTGACTGGGGCTTCCTCAAAAGGAAAATCTGCAGTATCTGTTCTATGGCCCAGGGAAAAGTAACCGCCTCCACATCCTTTGTACAGACCAAAGGAAACTCGGCACAAACCTCCCCATATAGTGTGTAAGTGACGCTCCCCACCTGTTCTCCCGCCTGCACAGGAGCCGCCAGGCTGTCCGGCATATCCGTCTGCACTTCCACCGCCTCATCCTCTCTGAGCAGCAGCGGCAGTTCCTCTGTACCGTCCCTGTCCTCCGCAATGGCCGTCTCCGTCACAGAACCGCTCTGTCCCCAGGGATACACCGCGCCGTCCACCGGAAGGGACGCGGATACCGGTTCCCGGAGGACATTCCGATAAGTATAGGCATCTCTGGCATAGGACAGAATCTGCCTCGTGTCCTTCCATTTATAGCCCTTATTGTTGGGCCATCCACAGGCCAGAAGCGAAACGATAAAAAGCCGCCCCTCCGATTCCACAGCACAGATATAGCAGTATCCGGCCTTTGCCGTAAACCCGGTCTTACCGGACACCACACCGTCCATCATGGAGAGAAGCGCATTGTGGTTTGTACAGCCATAAGACTGACTGCCGTCCAGATCCGAAAAGCTGTGGGAAGGTGTCTGGGTAATTGCGATAAAACGTTCTGTCTCCGGAGACTCCCGGACACAATAACGCATGATTTTTGCCAAATCGGCAGCCGTCGTATGATGAGCCCCTCCGGCATCTTCTTTATCCAAACCATTGGGAGTAACAAAGTGCGTATCTTCACAGCCTATGGCTACGGCTTTGTTATTCATCATCGCGGCAAACCCCTCAACGCTGCCCCCCAGGTGCTCGGCAATCATCACCGCAGCATCATTGTGTGACTCTAACATCAATGAAAAAAGCAGATCTCCCAGAAGAAATCTCTGTCCTTCCCGAACCCCGAGACGTACTTTTGGCTGACCCGCCGCATTATTTGACGCCGTCACAATATCGTCTTCTTTCCCATTTTCCAAGGCCAGGATACAGGTCATGATCTTGGTGGTGCTGGCCATGGGGAGAGCCACATGCTCTTCTTTCCCCCACAATACCCGGCCCGAATCCCCGTCAAGCAGACAGGCACTTTTGGCATATAGCTCCCCCGGATCCACCGGACTTTCTGCCTGTACGCGGTAAGGAAATACAAGGAAAGTCATCATCTGTATGCAGGCTAAGATACAGCATACAATTTTTTTCATTCTTTCTCCTGTCTATACAGTGGCCGTCTCTCCGTTTTTAAATATTTCGGCCTCGGCCTCGGCCTTGAAATCTTCCAGTTTGACCGGATTAATCTCAGGAAGCTCTTCTAAAGAAGAAACTCCGAATTTCCGCAGAAATTCCTCCGTCGTCCCGAAAAGAATCGGCCGGCCCGGCGCATCCAGACGGCCAACCTCCGTCACCAGCTCATACTCAATCAAACGGTTGACCGCGTGGTCAGACTTCACGCCACGGATTTTCTCAATATCCGCTTTCGTCACTGGCTGTTTATAGGCGATAATCGACAGCGTTTCCAGCATCACATCCGTAAGTACTGCCTTTCTGGGCTGGGAAGCCAGCCGGATCAACACCGGATAATATTCCTTTTTTGTACAAAGCTGCCAGGAACCTTCCAGCTCCAGCAACATGATACCTCTATTCTCATCTTTGTAGCGAATGCGCAGTCCCTCCAGAAGCTTCCGCGTAGTCGGCACGTCCTGGTCAATCGCCCGGGCAATGCTCTGGATATCCACGGAATCTCCGATGGTGAACAGAAGTGCTTCCAGCGCCGCCTCAAGCTGATTCACTGTCATTCTCAATCGCCTCCCTCACCGTCTCTATGTAAATTTCTCCGAAAGTTTCTTCCTGGGTCAGGCGGATACCGCCGCTGCGCATCAGCTCCAGAATCGCCAGGAAGGTCACAACTACCTGGGTGCGGGAACGCTGGCTCTGCAGCAGGGCGCGGAAGGTAAAATGGTCATGCTTCCGGGCATAAGCGCGCACATAATCCATTTTATCCGGCAGAGATATTTCCTCTTTTTCGATCCTTCCGAAACCACTTCGGATCGGATCCCGTTTATTTTCCTGGCGCCGCAGTACGTCACGGAAAATCTCGTGAAGCCGCTGCAGTGTCAGGCCGTCCGTGAGATGCTCCGTATCCACAGGTGCCCTGTACTCCGCCACCTCCCGGGGCAGCCCCCCGGTATGGTACATCATCAGTTCTGCATCCGCCATACGGTCTTTGAGTTCGTAGGACATATATTTGTACATCTTGTACTCTAAAAGCTGTGCCACCAGATCCGCCCGCGGATCTTCCTCCTCCGCATCACTATTGGTTTCTTTTGGAAGTAACATACGGCATTTTATATCCAAAAGTGTGGCCGCCATGACCATAAATTCACTCATCAGGTTCAAATCTTCCCGGGACATCTGCCGCACATATTCCAGATACTGATCCGTAATCATAACGATCGGTATATCATAGATATCTATTTTATTTTTATCAATCAGGTGCAACAGAAGATCCAGAGGGCCTTCAAACACCGGCAATTTTACAGATAATTCCATATATTCCTCATCTCATCGCCTGGAGCTTCCCAGCCGTATATTAACACATACCAGTTCCCGGGGATTGAAAATCCGAAACGGGATCGTGTGTTCGCCGAGCCCCGCTCCTACCAGCATAGTCTTTCCGTCCCGGTCCAGCCTGCCATATCCATATCTTGGAAAAAGCTTCCCGTCTGTGCCGATCACCGGCCTGCCAAACAGACGCATGACTCCACCGTGCATATGGCCGGAAAAAATCAGATCCGGATTCCAGGCAAAATATTCGTCGGCATACACCGGGTTATGAGCCAACAGAATCTGATAAGACTGCTTATCTGCTTTTCCGATGGCCGCCTCCATATACTGTGAACTGTATGCCGTTTTCCGCCATTTTTTATAATTCCGGAACGGTATCTCCAACCCCGTGACGGCCAGGGGGATATTTCTCACACATAGATGGGCTGTCTCGTTGCGGAGCAGATGGACACCCAGTTCCCGCAGCCGCTCCTCATAGCAGATGCCCGCCGTTCCGTAATGTTCCGGACGAAACACCATACGGTATTCATGGTTGCCGAAGGCATAGTAAACTCTGTACCGGCTGGCCAGACGGCGCATCAAAAACAATGCCGGTGCGTAGGAACAGCCCCGTTTCGCCACCAGCATATCCCCGCCCACCAAAACCAGATCAGGGGCATACTCCGCCAGGGAATCCAGCATCTTCTCCCGGCAGGCTATATCCTTGAGGTTGTGATAATCCGTCAGAAATGCCAGCTTCAGGTTTCCCGGCTGCAGATCCGGCCGGAACGCTTGTATCTCATATGTCTTAACAGACAGTCTCTTCATAATATAGTGGATTTCCTCCTCCCAAATGCGTCCGTCCAAGTATACCCCAATCCTCCGGTAAATTCAAGGGACAATCCGTTTGTCCGATAGGGGAAGGATCTTCTATGTTACTGGTCACGGAGTGGACAGTAACTCTTCTATTATGCCGCATCTTCCTCACCCTTGAGCAACAGCCGCCCGGCAAAATCCTCCAGGCAATCCCCATAGGTGCGCACCGCGACGGCTTCATTGACTAGGATATCCACACGGCCGATCTCCTGCCCGTCATAGGTATAGCGGATAAATCCCACCACCGCATCCTCATCAAGCGGCGCGGACAGTCCCTCTTCATATATCACTTCGCTGGTGATCCGGGAGAAATCTCTGTTCTCCAGATCCAGCCAGTGAAAAGTTTCTGCCGGACGGCAGGCTGTTCCCTGGACTTTGGCGTTGGATATTTCCGGGCAGGCCAGTTCATATGTATTCGTATCCGTGTAAAGATGAGTAACGCCAAATCCGTAATTCAAAAGGGCTGCCGCGTCGGCAAAACGTCCTTTGGAGGTCTCGGCGCCCAGGATCACAGCGATCATCGTGATGTCGTTTCGCACTGCAACCTCCGACACACAGAAACCGGCGCGGCTGGTGCTCCCTGTCTTCAAACCCACACAGCCGTCATAGCTGCGCAGCATTTTGTTGGTATTGGTCAAAGTAAACTGGGAGCTTCCCCGGCGGGTATTATGGGTGATATCCTCCATCCAGATCGTGGAGTAATCGTATATCTGGGGAAACCTCGTTACGATCTCCCGGGATAATGTAGCAATATCCCGAGCCGTCATAAAGTGCTGTGGATCATCTGTCAGACCGCAACAATCCACAAAATGGGTGTGGTCCATGCCCAGTTCGGCGGCCCTTGTGTTCATCATAGTTACAAAATTTTCTTCTGAACCGCCGATATGTTCTGCCATGGCCACGGAGGCATCGTTCCCAGAGGCAATGACGATACTTTTGATCATCGTTTCCACAGTCTGGGTCTCCCCCGCCTCCAGAAATACCTGGGAACCGCCCATGCCCTGAGCATGACTGCTCACCGTCACTACGTCTTCCAGAGAAAGATTTCCACTCTCCATCTGCTCGTAGATCAGCAGCAGCGTCATCAGTTTTGTTACGCTGGCCGGTGTACGCTGTTCATCCGCTGCCTTCTCAAAAATCACCTGGCCGGTGGAGGCTTCCATCAGCAGCACACAGGGAGAAGTGACTGCAACCGCCGTACCACGGGACACGTCTTCTCCTGTCTCTTCCGCATATGTAATCTGGGGCAGCGCAGCCATAAATATAAGAAAAACAGCAAAAAGTACACCCATCCGGGCTCTTCGGCTCATACGTCCCGCAAACGGCCACCGGGGGAAAAAGAGAAATCGTCGGTTTAATAATCGTCTCTTCATCGTCAGCCAAAATTAACTTTTTTTCATTATATCCATGGAAACAGGCAGATATGACTGTGGAAAAGATTTTGCGTTGTGTGCCATAGGCATGAAAAAAGGGAAGGTCTCTACCTTCCCCCCTGCACATTAGTTATATTTGCGTTTTCTGGCAGCTTCAGATTTCTTTTTGCGGCGAACACTGGGTTTCTCGTAGTGTTCTCTCTTACGAATCTCCTGCTGAATACC
>DPJQ01000170.1 GCA_003542935.1 Lachnospiraceae bacterium
GCATGTTTTTCGGTTTTATAATAGGCGATGGCTATTTTTTTTAGATTCAATATTTAATAGCCGTCAAAATTCTGGTCAAAAGGAGGAACAGACATGCCGAGAACAGGCGAAAACATTTACAAAAGGAAAGACGGGCGTTGGGAGGGACGCTATAAAAAGGAGCGGGTTGATGGAAAAGTACGGTACGGTGCGGTTTACGCGAGGACTTACCGGGACGTGAAAGTAAAGCTGGAAAAAGCCAAAAAGGCGTTTGAAACAGGAAAAACATCAGGTACAAAAGCCGGAAAAGTGAAAGATATCGGGAATCAGTGGCTTGCGGAAATGGCGCTGACCCTGAAAGAATCTTCAATAAATAAATATGAAGATATTCTTCGCTGCTATGTGCTCCCGGAGTTGGGGGAGGAGGAGTTGTCGGAGGTCACCAATCAGCATGTGATGGACTTTACCGACCGTCTGTTGGCGGACGGAGGGAGGAATGCGCAGGGATTATCCCCTGCAACTGTGGCGGAAATATTGTCCGTCCTGAACGGGATACGTATTTACGCATTGCGGAGAGACAGAACAGTACTCTTTTCAACAGGGTGTGTCAGGCTCAGACGGGAGCCAATGAAGATCCGGGTATTCACCCTCTCGGAGGAAGAATCACTGATTCGTCATATCGAAGAACATATGGATCTCCCGTCCCTGGGGGTTCTGCTCTGCCTGTTTACAGGAATCCGGGTGGGGGAGTTATGTGCCCTGAGCTGGGATGACATCAGTCTTCCGGAGAAAAAAATGTATGTCAGCAAAACCATGCAGCGTATGCGGACAACCGCATCGGATACCAGACGCACAGCAGTCAGGATCCAGGAACCGAAGAGTTCCTGCTCGGTTCGCACGATCCCTCTGCCCGGATCCATTCTGGAACTGTTAAAACTATATCACACACCGGGAACATTTTTCCTGACCGGAGACAGCAGACGGTACATAGAACCGCGGACCATGCAGAACCGTTTCAAAAAGCTGTTGGCTGCCTGCAACATTTCCGATGCAAATTTCCATGCGACCAGACATACATTCGCTACAAGATGTATCGAATTGGGGTTTGATGTAAAAAGTTTGAGCGAGATTCTGGGACATGCCGATGTGACGATTACCATGAATCGCTACGTGCATCCTTCCATGTCCCTGAAAGAGGAACACATGGAACGTTTTTCCGGTCTTTTTGCCGTCAAATAAGTGGTCAAACCGGCGGATTGTGCAGAAAAAAAGCGGTTTTGCCGGACGGATTCGCAGAACCTAATATTCTACGAAACGGAGAGGGGACACCGGCATTTAGCCGGGCGGAGTTGAAAAGTATGGAAACCATATTCAAAACCGTTTATCAATACAATAAAGTTCCGATCCCTGCCGCGGATATGGAACGCCTGCAGGAAATCGCCAGGGATTGCCGTGAGGTCAGGAACTATGTTTACGGCCGATACGGCGGAATCCGCAGTCTGCCGAAAATCTATCCGGGCTATACGGTGCAAAATGAGATGACCAAAAGCGGATTGCGTGAGAGGCTGGGGCTGCCGTCGGTATATTTTTATCTGGCTATCTTTGATGCTCTGGGGGATATCAAAAGCCAGTGGGCGCGTACGAAGAGCCTGGTAGAAAAAAATATCCGCGACCATCCGAATATGACGCCGGAGGAGAAACACTATCTGCGGTTTGTCATGAAACAGGGCCAGTGCTTTGAGGCGGTTCTGGCAGGAGAAAAACCTGTTTTGCCGGAGAATTGGAAAGAACGGTATACGGCTGTGTGTGAAAAAGTGGATACTCATCGGCTGAATCAGTATCTGCGCAGACAGGTACGCCGCCATCTGCGGGTACCTCACACGGATGTGGCAGACGGTTTTACGGTGTCGCCGAAAGGTTACCGGTATGCGGATCATGGCATCTACATCTCAATGAAAGAGAGCCGGAAGCGGCTTTTCATCCTGCTGACAGATAATAACCGCTACACGAGGCAGGTATATGTCAGCCTGCATCCTGAAAAAGGTAAAGTCACTATCCATATACCCGTGGAAGTAAAACAGAAACATCCGGCGGGCTATGGAGGGGAAGTCGGGCTCGCACTGGGGCTTCGCTGTATGTTCGTGACGGATCATGGAAACGCCTATGGGGAGAACTACATAGAATACCAGTCAGCCCTTACCGATTATGTCAGGAAGAGACTGCCGCGCCATCGGAAAAACAGGAAAAACAATCCCGGCACGAAAAAATACAGCGCTCAAAAATCAAGGTTGGAAAAAGCGATGCACACCTATGTGAATGCGGAGATCAACCGGATGCTGGAGACAGAAAAACCAGGTGTTTTGTACATCCCCAAACTCCCGGCCACGCCGAAAGCAGGCGTTAATAAAAGGATGAACGCTACAGTCAGTATGTGGCAGAGGGGATTTGTGAGAAGCCGTCTGACACAAAAATGCCGGGAACGGTCGGTAGAAGTGGTGGAGGTGTTTGGCAAAGGGATCAGCGCAGAATGCAGCTGCTGCGGAGCCGGAGGCAGGAAAGATGGAGGAATCTTCTCCTGTGAAACCTGCGGGCTTAGGATGCCGGAACGGCAGAATGCCGCAGTGAATGCATTGAAAAGGGGCCAGGCGCTGCGTGAAGAAAAGAGAGAACCGTTCAATAAAGAAAAAAGTTCATTGTGAAGAATTCCGTGGATGAATGCGCCCTGGGGCAGCATTTGACCGAAACCGGAGCGGGAATAGGAACGCGGAAGAATTCTTTTGATAGAAAAATAAAAACGGCATTAGAAGCCGGTTCCTCCGGGAACCGGGTATTGGATAGGCCAGGACCCATGGGAACTCCTGCGAGGGAGAAGTACCGGGAGCGAAGCCGGCAGATTGTGGATGCAGAAGAAGCAGGGCATCCGGTCTGCGGGCATCACCTGAGAGGGTGACCAAATATGTCTTATTATAAAGCAATTGGACGTTAAGAAAATAATTTTTGTGTAAAAAAGAAATTGCAACAGGTTATTAAAGGGCGGATTTTCCGCACTTTAATATAAAACCCGGAGGTGTAAAGTATGAGTACAGTGGAACCAAATCAGGGCGAAAAGAAGGGGGGGAAGAAAAAGGCTGGTATCGTTATTCTTGTCCTTGTCATTCTGGTGCTGGCAAGTGTGATTATTTATCTGCTGATGTCCCGTAAGCCGGAGGAACAGGAACGACGAAACATGGTCGTTACTCCTGATAATGTGGAGGAGATTGTCAAACAGATGGAGGAAGAAGAATTTGTGGCTCCCGGTTATTATACTGTGACAATGAATTATGACTGGCATTTCGCGACAGGCGACGCAGTTTCTTCGGATGCCTATGTGGAAAACATGGTGGAAAATACAAATGCAGTGTATCTCGACCTGTTTTTGGCAAATGATGAGGAAAATGCAATCTACAAATCACCGGTCATACCGGTGGGGAGTGAATTGCGGGACATTGCGCTGGATACGAAACTGGATGCCGGGACATATGATTGTGTGGCTGTATACCATCTGGTGGATGATGACCAGAACACGCTCAGCACGCTTCGGGTAACCGTTACCGTGACGGTTGAGGGGTAACGGATCTGGATGTGTATTTAACATGTTATGTGTTAAATAAAAATGAAAAACAAAAAAATAGGAGGATTGGTTATGAAATTCAGGAAACTTATGGCCGGCACTCTTGCGGCGACAATGGTGGTGGGAAGCGGCATGACGGTATTTGCGTCAAACACAAATACCGGCGATGCAACTGGTCAGGGTACTTTGCTTCCCCATGTGGACAAAGAGATTACAACGGTGACGCTTCCGACGACCAGTGAAGTGGCAAATGTTTTTAATTACACCGTTGACCCGGAGGCGCTGATCAAGGATGCAGGAACACTGGCAGACGGTACCGGCGTTACGGGGAACGATGAAGGTGTGTATTTCCAACATGCGGGTACTGCTGCGGTGCCTGGGACGGCTAGTTATACGAGCACTACGAATACTGGCAATTATACAGTTACCGTATCTGACCTGACAACTAATGCAACGTACACATATGACAATGATAGTGATAATCGATGGGAAGATTCAAATGGCGATGCTGCCACAGTAACAATTTCAATTACAGATGATGACAATAGCGGTGCTGCTGTGACTCCTGCAGAAGGCGATACAGTTACCGTTTCCGGAGCGACAGCGGGAAGTGGCGCGACCTATTCCAACAGCAGCCAGGCCGTGGAATTCAAGGGACAGAACAGTGTGGATGTAGACGTCACAGTAGTGGCGGCCGTAGAAGCATCTGCAGCTAACGCAAACGATATAACCCTTGTGGCGGATGATGCTGCTTTGGCGGCATCGACCACTCCGGCTCTTCTTATGACTTTGAAAGTCGGAACAGAAGAGGCAAAAGCGATCACCACATCTGCCGGTGCAACGGCAAAAGCGAAGATCGACGGGGTGCCGGAGAATTTTGAAACAGTTGCGAATGCTAACAAGTTTGAGTATAAGGTAAAAAGCAATGCAGATGCAACAAAATGGAAATCTGCCACAGTTCAGCTGAGCGGTAAGACAAATAAAGTGAAAGTCCCGACCGGTGATGACGCTATGACAGCTCCGAAAATTAAGCTGACATGGACGGTTGCTAAACATCAGGAGGCGCCTGCAGGACCGACGCTGTCAAATGCAACGGCCAATACATCAGATGAGGCAGTTAATTTTGACGTAACATTCAGAAAGGGTACTGCGCTGACCTGCACATTCACCGGACTTGGCGACGGCGTGACGCTGAGAACCGTGACCTGGGGTACAACTACATCTGCCATGACAAGCACAACGACAAACGTACCGTTGAACGGAGCAGCTTTTACGATCAATGCGAATATGTGGGGTTCCGCAGCGGCAGGCGACGTGAAATATATCAGGCTGACAACCAGCGATAACAAGAACTTTGTTGTAAAAGTAACGATTGCATAAAGAAGCCAATAATGCTTTAGCGAAAGTATTATGGAGTATGCAGGCGCCATACTGTTTTTGAAAAAGAGGTATGGCGCCTCTTGTGTTTTGGGTATTATCTATGCCGGATGATTAAGGAAAAGATACATGAGAAACAGGAATGAAACGATTATTTTTCATAACACTGCTAAAGAGAATGGCTTTTTATGGTTTTGGGGATTGAAAGAGGATGTACTGTTCAAGGCAAAACAAAACGATGCAGATATCGTTCATTTATGCTGTTATCAAAAAAAGAAGCATACGGGTTCCTTATACGGGAAAATAGAAAAATATGAAAATAAGCTGATAGGAGTTCCTCTGTCGGCAGATGAGATTCTTATATATGACTGCCATACAGGAACAGACCGTTATGTACCGTTACCGAGACATATATTTAACGAGGAATTTGCCTGCCGGGGAAAGTTCTGGGATATTGTAATGGATGAGAGATATGCGTATCTCATTGGCTATTGGTCAAATAAAATACTTAAATTTGATTTATTCAAGGAAAAGATTTCTGAAGTTCTCGAACCGGATATAGAAAGCGGAAGGGTATGTAAGGATATCTTTTTTAAGAAAGCCGCCCTGTATGGGGATGATCTGGTTGTGCCTTCCTGTCAGGCCAATATTGTTTATGTGATAGATAAGCATTCTATGGCATACAGGGTCAGGGAATTCAAGGGAACAAATGACGGATTCGCTTCTTTACTCATAGATGGCGGCGATGTCTGGCTGGCACCCAGAAGAAACGGGAAATTTGTCCGGTGGAACCCGGAGACCGACGATGCGGATTACCTGGAGTATCCGGAGGAATGTAAGACGGCAAAGCCCTCCTATGGATTTTTAGAAAAAACAGAAAATGGCATTCTGGCGTTTCCCTTACACGCGAAAGGAGTACTGTGCATAAACCCGGAGACATCGGAACTGCATATCGATTCCCAATTGACAGAGATATGCGGGAAAGAGGATGGACGGATACAAAAAACGGGTTTTACAGAGATAGAGGGAAAAGAAATCATTATTTACAGCTGGCAGGAAGGATGCTTTATTAAGTGCAATACAAAGACCGGTTCCATACAAAAAAGCAGGATTCAGTACGCAGACGCGTACTACAGATCAATTATGGAAAAGGAATGGGAACGAAATGGATATGTGAATGAGGCGAACTGTCCCTTGACTATATTTATTCATAATATTGAAGAACCACAAAGGAGTGCAGTGGATGAACAATTATATTTTTCCGTTTCAGAAAATCGAAAAAGGGGAGAATATCGTTCTATATGGAGCGGGGAATGTAGGTAGATGTTTTTACAAGCAGCTTATCACATCCGGTTATGCGAACGTCGTTTTATGGGCAGACCAAAACTATAAAAGCATGCGGGCAGAGGGTATCCCTGTGCAGAGTATACAGGAGATCGATAAATTAGAAAGCATATCCCATATTATTGTTGCGATTGATGACCGGGACATGGCTGAGAAAGTATCACAGAAATTGCAGCGAGAACATGAAATAGCCCGTGAAGTGATTATATGGTCGGACAATTACCGGTTCGCGGATGAGGGGTTGTTTCTTGACCAAAAACAGCAAAAGCAATTTGGCGTGACAGAAGAACTGAAAAATATTTCTCCCAGGGATATGCTGCACTGTTACCGTCTGGATCTGGCCGTCCGGTACCTTCTGTCAAAGGATATCGTCTTTGGTGTTGAAAATCCGGCGAATGTATCCCTGTATTCGAGAATGATATTGATTCGTTCGGGGGCATATGAAGATGACCCGTACTATTTTGATTCAAAACGTGACGGAACAAAAGGATATATAGAAGCGACAAAAAAGTTATGTAAAAAAATGAAAAAGAGCGGATTTGCACAGGAAGGATATATACCGATAGGAGATAACGGTGTTTTCCTGAATGGGGCCCACCGTATCGCGTCGGCTCTTGCATTGGAGGAAAACATTTGGACGTCAAAGTTTACGGGGCAGAAGGGAAGAACGGATTTTACAATGGAATGGTTTGAGGAGAATGGATTCAACACAGACGATAAAATCCGTATCCTGAGGGCGTATGCCGACCTGTATGAAAACTGTGGGGTCATCCTCCTTTTTGCGCCGTGTATGGAACAATGGAGTTATATGGAAGCACAGCTGAAAAAGGCTATGTGCATAGTCGGGAGGGTTGATCTGGATTTTACCGATCATTATATCGCGTTTGAAAATTTATTCCGTGAGATTTATAGTGATCCTCTTTGGAGAAATGTTTATATTGATCGAAAAGTAGAGCTTCTCAAAATGTCAGAGCTGAAAATCCGGCTGCTCCTGGTGTCAGACGAGGGTTTTAAAGATAGAGATTTATATAAAACCATAGAGAAT
>DPJQ01000168.1 GCA_003542935.1 Lachnospiraceae bacterium
GGTAAGGCAATGGTCTGCAACACCAGTATCCACCGGTTCAAATCCGGTCTGCGCCTTTGGTCAAGGAAAGTGATGATCACTTTCCTTTTTTTATGCCTTGATGCACATCTTGATATTTTTTGCGAATGCCTCAGAAGATTCATAACGGCGGGGCAGAAAATGTCATATCAAAGCATATCCTGTCAATCATTTTCATAATTCTTTCATAATTCTTCACACATAGTTCGCAGGCCGGATGCTATACTATAGACAATTAATCGACGGCATGGAGGAACCGTTTTATAAGGGATGGTGAGTGAAACGTGAAAAAAGTCTGGAATATGTATCAGATCCTTGACGAGAGGCTTTCTTATCAGAACAGGGGGTTGGAGTACAGGGACGCTTATCGGTTGATCGTATATATCAAGAGTGCCATGAGGGGGCGGCTAAAACCGAAAGAGATGGCGTCCGGCTCTCCTCTGTTTGGTTCTGAGAGCGCCGCATCGGAGTCTCTGTTGTATGGACTGGTGATGTCTTTGCGGTCAAACGGCGTCCGTGCGGTCGGTAAAAAGGAACCGGATGAGGCATGCCTGGATCGTCTGGTTATAGATGGCCAGGGAATTCAGGTGGGGTGGAACAGTATTGACGGTGTATATATTCTGGCAGAAACCAAAGAAGGCAATGCCCTGGTGGAGGAGATTGCCTGTCTTCTGGAAAATGAGAATATCTGGTGGAACCAGTGTTCAGGATAACCGAACTGCGGCAGGGGGAGGGAAATATGACGGCAAAAAGAGTGGATGATTCGGCGACAGAGCAGGTTTATATCATCCGGTCACAGCATATCAACAGCTACGGGCGGCTGTTTGGCGGTTACCTGATGCAGTGGATGGATGAGCTGGCAGCCATTGTCGGTAGACGGCACAGTGGCGGAGAAGTGACCACAGCGGCGGTGGACAACCTGAATTTCAAGTCCGGCGCATATATGGGTGATATGGTGGCACTGGTGGGAAAACTTGTGTACGTAGGCCGCACATCCATGGAGGTGCGGGTCGATGCTTATGTGGAGGACAGAACGGGTACACGCAGAAGTATTAACCGCGCCTATATCGTAATGGTAGCGGTGAACCAGGAGGGGAATGCGATGGAAGTGCCACGGCTGGAAATCGCGACAGAGACGGAACGTGCCGAATGGGCAGGGGGAGAGAAGCGGTACAGGCTGA
Organism: Lachnospiraceae bacterium; assembly: GCA_003542935.1. Classification (GTDB taxonomy): domain Bacteria; phylum Bacillota; class Clostridia; order Lachnospirales; family Lachnospiraceae; genus UBA11957. Next base: position 1,200 of record DPJQ01000168.1, read on the forward strand.
GGAAACAGCGGCGAATAGAGGGGTATTGAAGGTGACAGGTGTGCTGCCGGTTCTTGCAGAGAGAACCGGCAGCTTTGTATTGCTCCGCACAATGTCGACGGCGGATCAGGACTGTTTCTTTCGCATGCAGGCATCTTCGCGCTGCAGCTCCCCGTAAATCTGGTAGCTGTTCCATGCGGCGTTGTTGGGGGTCAGCACGGCTTTCAAGGGAATACGCAGATCATTTTTGCGAAGCGCCAGAAGGAAACGGTTCAGCAGCGCATCCGGAAAATAGCATAGGATCAACATCTCATCCGTCATGGAGGGCAACTGTTCGGGTATGGGCCCGGGCGTGATATCTTTTAACCCTGCCAGAACTCCGATGGGCTGTCCGTACAGATCTCGGGAAATTATTTTAGCGCGAATCTTCATGCCGAGAAGCAGCACTTTCAGTCTTTTTTTTCGCAGGGGATCGGTAATATTATAGATTAGAACCTGTGGTGTCATGGGAACTCCTTGATAATTTGCAGTTGATGATAATCGGTGATTTTGTTATTATATATTATGATATAACAGAACTCGCTCTTTTTTCAAGAGGAAACAAACAGGACAGGAGGCAGCCATGGACAAAGAATACAAATATAATTACAACAAGCTGGAACAGTCGGATACTTTCTACGCGGATCAGGAGGAATATAAAAAGACACAGAAGGATTCCGAACTGGCCGAGACATGGGCAGAGGATGCGCAGGACGATCTGGAGGACTGGATCGAGGGCCAGGGTATTCAGCTCCGCTATTGACAGAAAAGGAAACCAGGATATTGGCCCAGAAAAGAAGACAAAAAAAAATAAAAAAAAGGCGGTATGGCATCTTTATATGGGGGTTGCTTTTGCTGGCGGCAGCAGCGGTGGCCGTATTTTCTTTTTATAAGATCGGAGCGGCTCTGACGGAATATCGGGCCGGAGAAAAAGTATATGAGGAGATGGAGGCGTATGTGACTCCGGAAGGAATCTCCTCCGCGGACGGCTCAAATGAGGGCTCAGGAGATTCTGTTGCCGGTTCCGGGGAAGACGGTCAGGACGCGGGGCCGGGGATTCAGGTGGATTTTGACAGCCTGAGGGAGATCAACCCTGATGTCATCGGCTGGCTCTACTATCCGTCGCTGGATATCAGTTATCCGATTCTGAAAGGTGAGGATAACGATTATTATCTGCATCATACGATAGAAAAAGAAAAGAATTTTTCCGGTTCTATTTTTATGGAAACAAAAAATTCGTCATCATTTACCGACAGCCATACGATCATTTACGGCCACAATATGAAAAACGGTACGATGTTTGGCAAGCTGAAACGCATACGTGACCTGAAGATGACGGAGGATGACCGTAAGTTCTGGATACTTACGCCGGAGAAAACGCAGCTCTGCCATATATTTTCCGCCCAGGAGGTTAAGACCGGCGGCGAGGCTTACACGCTGTTTACCGGTCCCTGTCAGGAGTTTGTGGACTGGGCAAAGCAGCTGTGCCGTTCATCCGTCGTAGATCCGGAGGGCATAACCTTTACGGAGACAGACAGGATCATTACCCTGTCCACCTGCACGAGCAATGACAAGAGCCGGTTTATCGTGCAGGGGCTATGCCAATAAGAGAAACCGACGCAGTAAAAGCTGCGGGAGTACATGAACAAACAGGGAGGCAGACGATGACAGCAGTAGAACAATTGCAGAAAATCATTGACGGACATGATAATATCGTGTTTTTCGGCGGCGCCGGGGTATCCACGGAGAGTGGGATACCGGATTTCCGCAGCGTGGACGGCCTGTACAACCAGAAATATGACTATCCGCCGGAGACGATCCTGAGCCATACCTTTTTTATGCGCAGACCCGGCGAGTTTTACCGGTTTTACCGGGACAAGATGCTGGTCCTGGATGCCGAGCCCAATGCGGCCCATAAAAAACTGGCGGAGCTTGAACAGGCGGGGAAACTGCGGGCCGTGGTGACGCAGAATATAGACGGCCTGCATCAGAAAGCGGGAAGCAAAGCGGTGTATGAGCTTCACGGTTCCGTATTGCGCAATTACTGCACCAAATGCGGCAAATTCTATGATGCGGAGTACATGCTGCGCAGCGAGGGCGTACCCGCCTGTGAGTGCGGCGGAACCATCAAGCCGGACGTGGTACTCTATGAGGAAGGGCTGGATACGGATACTGTCAATAAATCCGTAGCGGCTATCGCAGCCGCGCAGGTGCTGATTGTAGGCGGTACCTCCCTGGCGGTATATCCGGCTGCCGGTTTGATTGATTATTTTCACGGTGATAAGATTGTGTTGATCAACAAGGGGGCTACATCCAGGGACAGTCAGGCCGATCTGCTGATCAAAGAGCCCATTGGCCAGGTACTGGGGCAGATCGAGGTGCGCTAGAGAGGAAGGCCTATGGAATACGGAATCGGTGATATTGTAAAGTTAAAGAAGAAACACCCCTGCGGCAGCTTCGAGTGGGAAGTTCTCCGGACGGGGGCAGATTTCCGCCTGAAATGTGCGGGGTGCGGCCATCAGGTAATGGTTTCCCGCAGGCTGGTGGAGAAAAATACCCGGGGAATCCGCAGGCCGCAATCATAGAGAAAAGCAACCAAATTTTACCTTGCTTTTTTCGGCACCCTGTGGTAGTATAAGTTTTCGTGAAATATAATTTTATTCCTTGCTCCCCGCACGGCGCGAGGGGCCAGAGACCACAAGGAGGTAATGAGCATGCGCAAATATGAGTTAGCTTTGGTTGTGAATGCGAAGCTGGAAGACGAAGCCCGCGATGCCGTTGTAGAAAAGGCAAAGGGGTATATCACCCGCTACAATGGAACCGTGACAGAGGTAGAAGAGTGGGGCAAGAAGAGGCTTGCTTACGAGATTCAGAAAATGTACGAAGGCTTCTATTATTTCATCCAGTTTGAAGCGGACGAGACATGTCCCGCAGAGCTGGAAAGGCACGTCCGCATCATGGACAATGTATTAAGATATCTCATTGTTAAAAAAGAGGCTTGACCATATAACAGGAACCCATTAAAGGTTTGTGTCGGAACTGTAGATGAGTTTAGCGCCGCAGGCGCAACAGGAGGTAGAGATGAACAAAGTTATTTTAATGGGGCGTTTGACAAGGGATCCTGATATCCGTTATTCCACAGGCGATTCGGCGACTGCCGTGGCCAGATATACACTGGCGGTGGACAGGCGTTTCCGCAGGGAGGGCAGTGATCAGACCGCGGATTTCATCGGCTGTGTGGCTTTTGGAAGAAGTGCGGAGTTTGCAGAGAAATATCTGCACCAGGGGATCAAAATCGTAGTGACCGGCCGGATTCAGACCGGGAGCTATACGAACCGTGACGGACAGAAGGTCTACACTACAGACGTAGTGGTGGAGGATCAGGAGTTTGCGGAGAGCAAGAGCGTCAGCGACGGCAACCGTGCCAGTTATGGCGGCGGTTCCTATCAGCAGTCGGCTCCGGCTCCGTCTGATCCGCCTAAGATGACCAGCGCGGACGGCTTTATGAATATCCCGGACGGGATTGAGGAAGAACTGCCGTTCAATTAATGAAATAATATGGAGGTTAAAGCAATGGCTTACAATAAAAGTGACAGACCCGATTCTCCGATGAAGAGAAGAGGCGGGCATAGAAGAAAAAAAGTATGTGTATTTTGCGGCAAAGAAAATAATGAGATCAGCTACAAGGATGTCAATAAGCTGAAAAGATATGTGTCCGAGAGAGGAAAAATCCTTCCCCGCCGGATCACAGGCAACTGCGCCAAACATCAGCGTGCTCTGACCGTGGAGATCAAAAAGGCAAGGCATATCGCCATTATGCCCTATGTGGCAGACTAAAGAGGCCGACGGTGGCTTTTTAAACACGGTATTCTAAAAAATCAAAACAGCGAAAGGCATACTGCAACGATGCGGTATGCCTTTTTGTAACAGTTCAGCCGGAGGCTGAACTGTTACGCCTTTTTTCGCCTGAACGGGTTTTCTATGCGTAAAAATTTGCGTATACTGCGAAAAAATGATATAATAGTATTTATTCTATGTGTCAGGCGGTAAAGCTATGGTTGGAAAGATAAAATTCAAGGGAATGATGAAAGTATATCTGCAGTGGCCCTTCTATCTGTTTTTCGTACTGCTGGCCGGCAGTACCGGTATTTGTTTTATCGATATACGGGCGGGGCTGGCAGCGGTAGGGCTGGCGGTTCTGTATCTGTTGATTGCCTCACTGGTGTTTACAAGATACAGGCGCAGATATCTGGATGAACTCATATCCTTTGCCACCCAGTATGGGCAGGTACAGAAAAGTCTGATGATGGATCTGCGGGTGCCCTGTGCCCTGTTGGATACTTCCGGACGGATTCTTTGGATGAACCGTGGTTTTATGGAGGTGACAGGGAAAGATAAAAATTACCGGAAAAGTATCAGCACGGTTTTTCCGGAAGCGGATCCGGGAAAGTTTCCTGTTGATAAACAGGTTTATGAGGTGGAGACCCAGGTCGATGACCGGGAATACCGTATGCAGATCCAGGCAGTATCCGTGGATGATTTGCTGGACAGCGCACAGACGCTGGAAATGGATATCCGCAGCTTCAGCCTGCTGGTGGTGTATCTGACGGATGTGACGGAATTAAATCACTATATCCGTATGAATGAGGAAGAAAAGCTGATTTCCGGTCTGGTTTACGTCGACAATTATGAGGAGGCCATGGAAAGTATCGACGAGGTGCGCCAGTCTCTGCTGAATGCTTTAATTGAGCGGCGGATCAATAAATATTTCATGGCTATCGACGCAATCGTGAAAAAACTGGAGAAAGATAAATATTTTGTCCTTCTGCAGAAAAAATCTCTGGATATATTGAAAGAGAAGAAGTTTGACCTTTTGGAAGAAGTCAAGACAGTCAATATCGGCAACGAAATGGCGGTCACTTTAAGTATCGGCCTGGGATTCAACGCCTCCGGTTTTGCCCAGTCGGCAGAGTATGCCAGGGCGGCCATCGAGCTGGCGCTGGGCCGCGGCGGCGATCAGGTGGTGATCAAGAACGGCAGTGAGATATCTTTCTATGGTGGCAAATCCCAGCATGCGGAAAAAAGTACCCGCGTAAAAGCCCGTGTCAAGGCCCATGCCCTGCGGGAGATCATGACCAATATGGACCGTATTCTGGTGATGGGACATGCCATGCCGGATGCGGATGCCCTGGGTTCGAGCATCGGTATTTACCGGGCGGCGAGATCCCTGGGGAAGAAAGCCCATATCGTCATAGATCGGATCACCACATCCACCAAACCTATGATGGAATCTTTTCTGCAGGATGACGAGTACGGTGACGATATGTTTGTGGGCGGTGAGACGGCCAAGGAACTGGTGGACGACAGCACGATGCTGGTGGTGACGGACACGAACAGGCCCAGCTATACGGAGTGCGAGGATCTGCTCTATATGGTGGATACCATTGTGGTATTGGATCACCACAGGCAGGGCGGTGACGTGATCCAGAACGCGTCTCTGTCCTACATTGAGCCCTATGCCTCATCCGCCTGTGAGATGGTGGCGGAAATTTTGCAGTATTTTGACGACAGCATCCGTATACGGAATGTGGAGGCAGACAGCATCTATGCAGGAATTATGGTGGATACAGATAATTTCCTGACCAAAACGGGTGTGCGTACTTTTGAGGCCGCCGCGTTTCTGCGCCGCTGTGGCGCCGATACCACCCGTATCCGAAAAATGTTCAGGGAAAAGCTGGATGATTACCGTGCCAGAGGCGAGGCGATCAGCAATGCGGAGCTGTTTTTAAATGCCTATGCCATATCGGAGTGCCCCGCCGACGGCATCGACAGCCCCACCATTGTGGGGGCTCAGGCGGCCAATGAGCTGCTAAATGTGGTGGGTGTGAGAGCGTCCTTTGTGATGACTCTGTTTAACGATACGGTTTACATCAGCGCCAGGGCCATCGATGAGGTCAACGTCCAGATCATCATGGAACGGCTGGGCGGCGGCGGCCATATGAACGTGGCCGGGGCGCAGATGCGCGGAAAGACCATTGAGGAGGCAAAAATGATATTAAAAGAAACCTTACAGGAAATGATACAGGGAGGAGACATCTGATGAAAGTGATTTTATTGCAGGACGTGAAGTCTTTGGGGAAAAAAGATGCGGTAGTAAATGTCAGCGACGGATATGCGAGGAATATGCTGTTTCCCAAAAAGCTGGCCCTGGAGGCTACGCCGAAAAATATGAATGATCTGAAGTTGAAAAAGGCCCACGAGGATAAAGTGGCCCAGGAAAATCTGGAGGCGGCCAGGGTTTTTGCAAAGGAGCTGGAGGATAAAGAGGTAACCGTATATATTAAAACCGGTGACGGTGGAAGAGTATTCGGCTCCATCTCCACAAAGGAGATCGCCGAGGCGGCAAAGCAGCAGCTGGGATACGATATTGACAAGAAAAAGATGCTTCTTGATGCGCCGATCAAGGTGTTGGGCGTTACGAATGTGCCGGTGAAGCTGCATACAAAGGTTACGGCTTCCCTGAAAGTCTTTGTCAAGGAAGCGTAGGGGGGACGGACGTGGAAGAAGCAGTCATCAAGCGGATATTGCCCCACAACACGGAGGCGGAGCAGTCTGTCCTGGGCTCCATGTTCATGAGCCGGGATGCCATTATGGTGGCGGCGGATATTCTGACCGGTGATGATTTTTATCAGCGGCAATACGGGGCCTTCTTTACTGCTATGACCGAGCTTTATGCGGCCGGACAGCCCGTGGATCTGGTCACGTTACAAAACAGGCTGCGGGAGAAGGGGCTTCCGCCGGAGATTTGCAGTGTGGAGTATATCAGCGAGTTGGTGAATGCGGTGCCTACCTCTGCCAATGTAAAATATTATGCGAATATAGTCAGCGGAAAGGCAATCCTGCGCAGACTGATCCAGTTAAATGACGAGATATCCAATGCCTGCTACGGGGAGCAGGAGAGTGTGGAGGAAATCCTGGCGGACACGGAGCAGAAAATGTTTAAACTGCTGCAACGGGGAAACAGAGGGGAATTTGTACCCATTCGGGATATTGTTATGGATGCCCTGGATTCTATTGATGCGGCTTCCAAAAGTTCAAATCACATCACAGGCCTGTCCAGCGGCTACCGGGATCTGGACCGCAGGACGGCAGGCTTTCACCCTTCGGATTTTATCCTGGTGGCGGCCCGTCCGTCCATGGGAAAGACGGCTTTTGTTTTGAATATTGCCCAGCATATGGCGTTGCGGGATGACAAATATGTCTGCATTTTCAGTTTGGAAATGTCCAGGGAGCAGCTGGTCAACCGTCTGTTTGCCTGCGACGGCAATATCAATGCCCAGAATATCCGGACGGGAAATCTGAGTGATTCGGAGTGGGGTCAGCTGGTCTACACGGCGGACAAAATCGGCGGTTCCAAGCTGATCATTGACGATACGCCGGGCATTTCCGTGTCGGAGATGCGTTCCAAATGCCGTAAGCTGCGGCTGGAGAAACGTTTGGATGTGATCATGATCGATTACTTGCAAAAAATGGAGGCGGATCGTCATTTGGATTCCAAGCAGCAGGAGATATCCGATATTTCCCAGGCGCTAAAGACACTGGCCAGGGAACTGGAGGTGCCGGTTATCGCCCTGTCCCAGCTGAGCCGTGCTGTGGAAAAACGGGATGATAAGCGTCCCATGCTCTCGGATCTGCGTGAGTCGGGGGCTATTGAGCAGGATGCGGATGTGGTCATGTTTATTTACCGGGACGCATATTACAATCGGGATGCGGATAATGAATTGAAAAATATTGCCGAGATCATCATCGCCAAACAGAGGAACGGCCCCACCGGCACGGTGAATCTGGTCTGGATACCGGAGTATACAAAATTTGCCGATCCCCTGCCGGAAGATCAATTGCCTGATTAAGGGGCAAAAATAGGGGGAGGACCGCCGGCATGACGGCCGGTGAGCTGCAGATTGGCTTTTGAATGCTGCGGCGCATGGGCATAGATGCTGTCAGATCGGTGAATATAGCAGGGAAACAGCAACATAGGATGAATATGAGCGCGGTCTGTGTCGCAATATTTGGATGAGATTCCATTGAATCCTTCGGTGCGGGGGGTATATAATCAGGATGAGATCAGATTTCGGAAAGGAAGTAAGGTTCTATGGGTAAAACCGGCTGGACGATTTCTGAGACGGCTAAGCGTACCGGAGTGGATGCACATGTGCTGCGTTTTTGGGAGGAAGAGCTTTCCCTGGCTGTCGGGAGAAATCAGAAAGGACACCGTATTTATACTGAAGAAAATCTGAGGCAGTTGGAACAGATTCAGGAACTGAAGAAAAAGGGATACCAGCTCAAAGACATCCGCGATATTCTGCATGGCCAGATGGTTTCAGATGTAACACCGGATCAGAGAGCTGCCGAAACAAAACCGCGCAGGACGGAGGACAAGCCTGCGGGAGCGGCGTCTGTTGCTATGGCCCGGATGGAAAAAAAGTCAGGGCTTGCGGCTGTTGCCCTGGCCAGGGAAGATCATGCATCTGTTTCGCAGGCTTCTGATGTGCGGTCCGTGAACGGCGAAGCGGACAGGCATGAGGAATTTTATTCCATTCTCGAAAAACTGGTAAAAGAGATTACGGTGAGCAATCACCGTGAAGGGCGTTACAAACGTCTGGATGCGGCGATCCGCCGTCGTCAGGAATCCCGGAAGATGGTGGCGGTCACAGAAGAAAAACAGAGGTCCCGGAAAAAATATGTATGATGTAAAAATAAAAACAGCTCAGACTGGATAGTCTGAGCTGTTTTTTTAAACCTCTTTGATGGCTTCTGTCGGACAGGCACCGGCGCAGGTTCCGCATTCTACACATGTGTCGGCATCGATCACATATTTGCCATCACCCTCGCTGATAGCCTCAACCGGACATTCACCTTCGCAGGTTCCGCACATTACGCATTCGTCGGTAATTACGTATGCCATAACCATATCCTCCTTGATTGCATTTTCCTTATAGTAAGGTTAGGCCTATTTTAAACGATATACATGCATAATACAAGTATTTAATTGTAAACAACAGAAGGAAATGTTACTGTTCACAGAGTGGACAGTAACGAGGAAATAAATACTTGTTGAAAAATCAGCTGCAAAGCTGCGCCAGTTTATTTAAAGCCTGATCGGGGATGATGCATTTGGCGTGTTCCTTCAGGTAGGCTTCACCGGCCATGGAGAATGCCTCGCCGCGGGCATACTCGGAAAGTTGATTGCAGATCCGGTTGAAATCCTCCGGTGACTGGCCGGACTGATGCAGGATCAATTGATAGCTGTCCTCGTTGATGTAGCGATACAGGGCGTTGGCGCCCTCGAAGGTCTGCCCCATACCGCCGGCGGCCTGGATCACGTCATCAAGACTGAAAAATTCAAAGGCGCGGATCAGCTCCACATGCTCCTGTTTAGCTTGTTGCCTGGTGGATGCCTTCTTTTCTCCGGCCTGTTTGGCTTTGCCCTCACAGAGTTTTTTGAAGAGATCTATGATATCGTCCGCTCCCACCATCTGGGCCAACAGATCTGTTTTGCTCTCTGCCTCGGTGCTGGGGGCAAATTTTGAGAACCGGGTATCAAGTTCTTCGGGATCTTCCACCTTTGTGATGATCAGGATGATGCTGTCCGGCATGATCGGTATAGCTTCGATCATCAAGGGAAGATTGTCGGCGTCAAAGCCAAATTTATCGTTGGCCTGCTGGATCATGTCACGAAACAGATCCTTTGCTTTATCGGTAGCGTAGGCCAGCTCACTGAGATTTATTTCACGATTTGCCAGATCCTCCCGGGAAAGGGTGCATCGAATCTGAGTATCACTGATTTTTTCAATCTTCATAAAATCACATCCTTTAAAGATTTTTTATGTTTTATCTGAGTGGCTTTGTTACAGAAAATCTAATCTCCCGATTAGTCATGGTTCATTATATACCATATATTCAGCAGATGTAAAGATTT
>DPJQ01000013.1 GCA_003542935.1 Lachnospiraceae bacterium
GAACCTGCGGCATCCTGCTCCCAAACGGTGGCCTGGGGCTTCAGATAGCCATTTCCGGGCCTTTCTGTCCCTAACCGTCAGGGTGTAGAATACTGGTTTGCGGTCTTTGGCACTGGGTGTTTCAGGTGACGCTTTCCGCAAATGGGATTGGTTTGGGATGGGATTCTGACTATTAAAAGAGGATGCTCGGTTTTTGGGGGACTTTCGGGAACGAAGCCCCCCTTTTTTGCGTGGATCATGCAGCGGGTGGTATGGCAGCCCCCACCATCAGGTGGCGGGGAGATATACCAATAAGAGGAAGGGGAACAAAAGAAGGGAGGCTGATTACATAGTAGCAGGCAAGAAATCTATGCCTCTTCGGGATTTTTCCGTTACCAATATTCCGCCAGAAGGAAATCCGCCAGATGCACGATTTTGATGCCGTTTTCTATCCCGGCATCCATGTGATTCATTGTCACCACATACTTGGGATAATGATCCCGTATTTCCATCAGATTTCCAACCTCACGGTCGGAATTTTCCGGGAGTTGTACGCAAACCTGAATATAAATTTTTTCATCCCGGCGGGCTGCGATAAAGTCGATCTCTTTGGCGTCATTTTTCCCGATATAGACATCGTAGCCCCGCCGTTTCAGCTCCAGGAAAACAATGTTCTCCATCGCTGCGTCCAGCATTCTGCGGTTATACCCCAACAGACAGTATTTCAGCGAAACATCGGCAAGATAATACTTCTCCTGTGTCTTCAAAACACTTTTTCCCTGAAGATCATACCGCTGGCAGGGATAGATAATAAACGCCTGCTCCAGCCAGCGCAGGTAGTTATAGATGGATTCTACCGACACAGTACGAAATTCATTTTTCAAAAATTTGGTGATGGAGTTGGCCGAAAAGGTCTTCCCCATATTTTCAATGATATATTTCACCACACGGTCAAACAGATTCTGTTTTGTGATACGATGACGCTTTACAATATCCCTGGAAATGACCGTGTGATAGATCCCGTTGACGATTTGGTAAGCAGAATGTTCTTCGTAGTTTCCAAGGGCAACTAAGGGGAATCCGCCATAACGGAGATACTCATCCAAAAGTTCCCTTTGTGATTTCCCGCTTTCGGCTTTGAAATCTAAATATTCCCGGAAAGAAAGGGTGTAAACGGGGATGGATACATACCGCCCGGTCAAATAGGTAGATATTTCGCTGGACATCAATTTAAAATTGGAGCCTGTCACATAAATATCGACATCGGCACCCTCTAACAGACTGTTTACCGCCTTTTCCCACCCGTTCACTTCCTGCAATTCGTCTAAGAGCAGGTAACAGCGGCTCTTTCCGGTAATTGCGTTTTTCAGCTCGGAATACATTTGCTGGGCGGTCATGTTCTGCGGAATATCCATTTCTGTATATTTTCTCTGGATGATGTTGCTTTCTGAAACGCCTCGCTTTTGCAGCTCCAGCTTCAACATCTCAAAGATCGTGGACTTTCCGCTGCGGCGAATACCGGCAAAGATCTTTACAATTGGCTGGTCAATAAATGGGGTGATTGCATTTATATAATCTGGCCTAAGAATCAAGGTCATCACCTCCGGAATTATATTGTACCAAAAAATATTGCTATATTCAAGAAGTTTTTCGTGTTAGACACTAAAAAAATAGAGCGAAAGGTAAAGAGAGGAACCTGTAATGTAGACAAGATCCGGTAGTTTGACAACTGGCTTTTCGGGTGATATGCTGCTGGATATTTCAGCCTTTCTGTGATATTGTCGGTGTCACAGGGAGGTGCTTTATGAGGCAGAGTATTACCGTAAAAGCGTGGTGTGAACGGTATCTGACGGAACGAGGGACTGGCTGGAGTGATATTACAAGGAAAAGCTACCACTATCTTGTCCGGTGTCATATTGTGCTTGGCATCGGAGAAATAGCACTGGAGCAGTTGACATCGCAGAGAATCCAGCGGTTCTATGACTGGTTGGCAAGAGGTGGTCTGGGAGGATACAGCATTCGATGTGTCCATCTGCTGCTCCGCCGCTGTTTAAATGAAGCGTGCCGGGAAGGGTTGATACCGCAGAACCCGGCGAAATCCTGCGTAGTACCGCAGCCGGAACCTCTGCCGGACATTCCGCTAAGGCTGGGGCAGATCCAGCGGTATTTGATTGCGGCAGAAAAGCAGAATATCCTTCCTCTGGTCTATGTTGGATTGACCAGTGGACTTCGTCAAAAGGAACTGCTCTCCCTAAAATGGAGCGACTTTGACGGACAGGGGCGAATTCATAAAGGCAAGCGGCTGCTGGCTATCGACCAAAAGGCGATGCGGTTGTTGCGCGACGAATACTCCCTTCATCCTGACCGGGAGGAAGTCTTTCTAAATCCGAAAACAGGGCGGCCATATCTGCTCCACGAGTTTTACTACCTGCATCAAAAGGTGCTGAAGGCGGCCCGGCTGCATCCAATCTCCTTTCGGGAACTGGCAAGGAACTGCAAGGGGGTGGAGCTGTGAATCACACCGTGGAAAGCTGGGGGAGATACTGGCTGGAACACCATGACAAGCCGAATGTCCGCCCGTCTACCTATGAGGCACACCGCTATCTAATGGAGAACCATATCATTCCGAGGTTGGGTACAGTGCCGCTGGTAGAACTGACAGAGGGGAAAGTGGCTGCG
>DPJQ01000192.1:0-24604 GCA_003542935.1 Lachnospiraceae bacterium
TATACACAGTATGGAGAAGCATCGGATTATACTGCAACACTATCATCTGAAAAATGCTCCAAGTTCCAAAGCGGCAAGTATAAATTAGTGGACGGCAGGCACATTACACCGGAAGATCAACACACCTGCCTGATTTCAAAGGAGCTTGCCGATTACAATACACTTTCTGTCGGCGACAAGGTAAACATGTACTCTCTGGACTCAGATGCTATATCGGAATTTGAAATCGTGGGGATTTTCGACGGCACGGAGGGTACTTCGAAAAATGCTTTGACCGTAGATCAAATTCCTGCAAACTGCGGCTATATAGATTATGCGACTATGTTTGAACTATTTAAAAATGAATTAAACGGATATCAGCAGTTGACTGTCTACGTAAAAGACCCTGTCCGTGTTCAGGATGTCTACGACAAAATTTCCGCTTTGCCGGAGCTCAAGGGCAAAACCCTGAAATTAAGCATTGATACAGACGAGTACGATGTTGTTTCTACGCCTCTGGAGTCCTTACAAAAACTGATCAACACAATAATTATCATTATTTCAGTTGTCGGTGTCGTTATTCTGACCCTGCTTTTGACAATCTGGATCAGAGGACGCAAAAAGGAAATAGGGATTCTGCTTTCCATCGGCAGAACCAGGGCAAATATCATTTTGCAAATCTTTACAGAAACTTTTATCGTAGCTGCTATTTCATTTGCGGTATCTATACCGTTTAGCTTTTCCGCAGCGGATAAAGCAGGAACATTTTTAGTATCCGGAGCGGGGGCAGGAACAGTAAATCTCAATGTGCAAATTGACGCGGCCTGCCTGCTCCCTCTGTATATAATCGGCATTTTACTGATTACGATGGCCGTCATTGCTTCATCGTGGACTGTTGTCCGACAGGAGCCCAAAGATATTCTTATAAAATGAGTCAAGGAGGACACTTAAATGAGCATCATAAAAACCTGTAACCTTAAATATTCCTATGATGGTAACAGAACTGTTCTTAAAAATATATCCACCGGTTTTGATGTGGGAAAAATTTATGCCATTCTCGGTCCGAGCGGGTGTGGAAAAACGACCTTACTCTCCCTGCTTGGAGGCCTGGATCATCCGTCTGACGGGCAGGTGCTGTTTCAAGGAGAAGATATTGAGAAAAGAGGTCTTGCGTGGCACCGCAAAAATAATGTGGCTTTCATTTTTCAAAGCTATAATCTGATCGATTATATGACGTCTGCCGAGAATGTTGCTTTAACTTCCAAATTGCCGCCCTTGCCTGTCCTGGAACGTTTGGGGCTTACGAAGGAAGAAGCAAAACGAAATGTTTTGAAGCTCTCCGGCGGACAGCAACAGCGGGTAGCCATCGCCCGTGCATTGGCTTCTGACGCAACTGTTATTCTTGCGGATGAGCCGACAGGAAATCTCGATGAAGATACAGCGGCTGAGATTACAAACATTTTGGAAGAGTGTGCCCACCGGATGAATAAATGTGTAATAATGGTAACACACTCCCATGAGCTTGCAAAACAGGCCGATGTAATTTTTCGCTTAAAAAAAGGTGAATTACAACAGTTATGAGAACAGAGCGGATACGCTGTCCTGTCTGGGGAAATAGAACCCGTGGCAAAATCAGGAAGGATAAGCCAGGGGTTCTTCCTCAGCGCATAAGATTTTATTTCCGATTATAATTGATCAGACACCCTTTCAAAATGATCTCCCTCTCATCGTCGGTCAGGTCCCCCAGCTTCATGGTCAAGGACGGTTTGTCCCCCCTCACCACATAGGCTGTGATCTCCTCCCGTTTCTCCTCCACCGCGCGGCGGATATCCGGCACGAAGATATAATCGCCGTTTGCGAACGGCAGATCCCCTTCCGGGATCACGAAGGGCAGCATACCCCAGTTGATCAGATTGGAACGGTACCGCTTCGTGGCATACTCATGGGCGATGTTGGCCCAGCCGCCCAGCACCTTCTGGCAGGAAGCAGCCTGCTCCCTGGCGGAGCCGTCCCCGGGCTTCACTGCAAAAATCGTGCTGCCGATACCCGTATTTTCCGCCTTGACACCGGCAAAATCTTTCTCCAACGCCGCAAATACATTGCCGATCTCCGGCAGAACCTCTGCCGGGTCCTCTCCGGCCTCCCTGGCCTTCTCCGCAGCCTGCACCTCTTTGGCCCGGCCCACATAAGCCGGATCCTTTCTGGAAAGAGTAAACTCTGCCAGCCCCAGAGGATTGGAGCGGAAGGAAGAAGTCTCACCGGAGGGAATCAGTTCGTCGGTGGTGGTCACCGGATCGTGAATCTCGGACACCACCTTCAAGAGCAGGTTGTCCGTCAGCGCCACCATCTCGGGCCAGTCTTTAATGTTTGGCCCAAGCTGAATCTCTACCGAAGGATCCGCCACACCCTTACTGTCAAACACACGGTTCTCATAAATCGTCCTGTCAAAATGATACGTCGGCCTCGTGTACTCCCCGGCAAAATCCGTGGCCGGTGTCAGGAAGCCCTTGTTGGCCGCCGTGGCGGCAATGGAACGGGCATCCATCAGGGCCACCGACGCGATCTGGCCGTTCTGGATCTTCGAGCCCTCCCTGTTCGGGAAATTCCTGGTGGAATGGCGGATGCTGAACGCATTGTGGGCCGGTGTGTCGCCCGCACCGAAACAGGGGCCGCAGAACGCCGTCTTCACCACAGCGCCGGTCTGCATCAGCGTAGCCAGTACGCCGTTTTTCGCCAGCTCCACATAGATCGGCGTGGAGGCCGGATATACACTGAGCGTAAAGGCATCGCTGCCGATGCTGGCCCCCCTCAGAATATCCGCCGCCGCACAGATATTCTCAAATCCGCCGCCGGCACATCCGGCGATGATCCCCTGATCCACCAAAAGTTTCCCGCCATGTACTTTATCCTTGAGAGTATAGGGAATCTTGCCGTCCAGGCTGACCTGGGCTCTTTTCTCTACATCTTCAAGGATATCCCCCAGATTGGCATTGACCTCCTCGATGGTGTACGTATTGCTGGGATGGAAAGGCATGGCGATCATCGGTTTGATCTTGTCCAGTTCCACATAAACCACGCCGTCATAGTAAGCCACAGCGCCGGGCTTCAATTCCCTGTATTCTTCGCTTCTGCCATGGATATCATAATATTCCTGTATGGCCTCATCCGTTTTCCAGATAGAGGACAGGCAGGTGGTCTCGGTAGTCATCACATCAATGCCGATGCGGTAATCCGCACTCAGGGAAGCCACACCGGGGCCTACAAATTCCATGACTTTATTCTTCACATAGCCGCAGTCAAATACCTTACCTATAATGGCCAGAGCCACATCCTGGGGGCCTACGCCCGGAGCCGGTTCACCGGTCATGTAAATTGCCACCACGCCGGGCATATGGATGTCATACGTCTGTTCCAGAAGCTGTTTCACCAGTTCCGGGCCGCCCTCGCCCATGGCCATGGTTCCCAGTGCGCCGTACCGGGTATGGCTGTCGGAGCCCAGAATCATCTTTCCGCCGCCGGCCAGCATCTCTCTGGCAAACTGGTGGATCACTGCCTGATGAGGCGGCACATAAATCCCGCCATAGCGTTTCGCACAGGTCAGACCGAACATATGGTCATCCTCATTAATGGTTCCGCCCACCGCGCACAGAGAATTGTGGCAATTCGTCAATACATAAGGTACCGGAAAACGAGTCAGCCCTGAGGCCCTGGCTGTCTGAATGATTCCCACGAAAGTAATATCATGGGAAGTCAGTTTGTCGAACCGGATCTTCAGCTCATCCATAGTATCAGAAGTATTATGTTCCTTTAAAATACCGTAGGAAATAGTACCCCTGGCCGCTTCTTCCTTAGACGGTATGCGACCCAGCTCCGCAGAAAGCCTGGCCCGTCCCTCTTTTGTATCGGGAATTACCGTAGTTCCGTTCAGCAGATATGCACCGCTTTTTTCCAATGTCACCATACCTTATCTCTCCTATTCTTCATCCAAAATCTGTATTTCCAGATAATCAAAATCTACGTCCTCGATAAAGCAGTCCCGCGTGAAGCGCGTTCTGCTGCTCCTCCTGAATTCCCGTATATTGGCATCCAGCCAGATCGGTTTCTCCAGATCCCACTCCAGGTAGATATCCTCCAATGCCTGAAAAATTTTATGGGTACGGGTATCGTTGATATCCAGACAGATCACCGTATCCTTCAAAAGCTTGTTGGATCTCCATAATTTTCCCCATAACCGAAACATGGACAACCTCCTTATATCAGGAACGAATTATTCAACAAGCCCTAGTATATCGTGGATAAAATCTTATGTAAAGTGGCAATTCAGAATTCTTGCCCAAAAACGCCTCCGGTAAATCACTAGATTGACGGATAACATGATTTTTTTTTGCAAAAGCGTATAAAAATTTACCAATGTTTTCGCATTTTTTTTAATCAACATGCTTCATAGTAGTTGAAAACCCACAAGAAATGGGGTATATTATTAGATATAATGTGAATGGAGAAAGAGAGTAACATGGTATCGAGTCAGGTTCTGCAAAAAACACTGGATGAATTGAAAAACATAACAAAAGTCGACCTCAGCATTCTGAATCTGGATGGCACCACACTGGTCTCCACACTGATGGATGAACAGGTTGACCATGCAACCGTGCGGCAGTTTGTGGATTCTCCCGCAGACAGCCAGATTCTCCAGGAACGCTATTTTTTTAAAGTGTTTGACGATAACAATGTGGAGTATATTCTGGTATCCTCCGGCAACATGAACGATCCCTACCTGATCGGACGGGTGGCGGTTTCCCAGATACAGAATCTGATCATTGCCTACAAAGAGCGGCTGGATAAGAATAACTTTATCCAGAATCTGCTGCTGGATAACCTGCTGCTGGTAGATATCTACAATCGTGCCAAAAAGCTGCGGATCGAGACGAATTCCCGGCGAATCGTGTTTATGGTAGAGACAGCCACTGAAAAAGATACCGGAGCCACAGAAAAGGTTCGAAGCCTGTTCACGGGACGCCCTCAGGATTTTATCACGGCCATCGACGAACACAGTGTGATTGTGGTAAAAGAATTAAAAGAGGGGGAAGATTACGAAGAAATAAACCGTCTGGCGCGCCTGATTGCAGACACTCTTCAGCCGGAACAGCAGGAAATGGTGCGTATTTCTTACGGCAATGTGGTAGATGAGATCAAAAACGTTTCCCGTTCTTATAAGGAAGCTCAGATGGCTTTGGAAGTGGGAAAAATTTTCCATCCGGACAAAAACGTGATCCCCTACAGCAACCTTGGGATCGGCCGTCTGATCTATCAGCTTCCCATACCTCTGTGCAAAATGTTTATGCGGGAGGTATTCGGCGAGCAGCTCCCCGACACCTTCGACGAAGAGACGCTGATGACCATCAATAAATTTTTTGAAAATAACCTGAATGTCTCCGAGACTTCCCGGCAGCTCTACGTTCACCGGAACACGCTGGTTTACCGTCTGGAAAAACTGGAAAAAAGTACCGGGCTGGATATCCGTGTATTTGACGATGCGCTCACTTTCAAAATCGCCATGATGGTGGTTCGTTACATGGAATACATGCAGAAACAGAATCCCTGACGCTATATATCCTGCAGGATATTTTTTATATGCCTCTTTTTGTAGAACCGGACGCATAGTGCGTCCGGCTTTTCATATATTTTTATCTTTGCCGGAACCTCTGTTTTCCGCTCGGGCATATATCGGCATGAACGGGGGCCTGTCCTCCCGCCATACTCCGTTTGATAAAGTCAATTCTCCAGCCCGCCAAACAGGTTCCGCCCACGAGGGCCGCCGCCTTCTGCAGTGGAATTTTTCTTGCAAACGCCTTCTATATCTCTGACCACACCACGGAATTACGGACACTGTGACCTGGCCGGGGGCACAATATTCTAAACGCCGTGAATGCTGCTGCTCCGCTGTAAAATGCTCACTCCGATACCGACCGTTATGTCTGCATCAGACCAGATATTCCCGTATCACATCCCGGAGAACTTCCTCTTCCTCCTCCGTCAGCAAACCGGAAAATTTTGTACCTGCGGCCGCCGTCTGCCGGATCCCCTCCATCACCTGATTCATCATGGCATCCGAATTCCCAGCAGTGCTGTAGGACGTCTTTTTTTCCTGCCCGGTAAAAACCGTCCGATTTTCAATATAATCCGCCAGGCTGTCCAGAATCCGCTCTTCCTTGAACGCAATACCGAACAGCGGGTACAGGAGAAGCAGCAGAGCACACACGGCCACACCGCCCGCCAGATACTGCAGCCGCACCAGCATGTCCGTCTTTACGAGAAACGTATCATAGACGGCCAGCCCGGTGCACGCCGCCGCCAAAAGAGTCATCAAACTGTGGAAAGAGCTCAGCGTCCCTATTCCTATTTTCAGTATCCGACCTTCTTCCAGCTTGCTTCGGATAAACACCTCCGAATTTGTGATCTTCTGATTCAGTTTCGCACGCTCGTCCATGCTGGACAGAAACGCCCTCATCCATTTGCCTTTGGGGGAATTCATTCTTGGCAGGTCACTCAATATTCTATGATAGAACTGGTTTGTCAGCAGCATACTGACAAGTCCCAGTATACCTGCGGCCACTATGCCAAAATAAAAATAATCCCTGTTCATAAATAAATGCAGCATATACCTTTCCTCCTCCTATGGTTTGTGAGACAAGTATATGAGCATTTTTTTAAATTAGAACCACCTGGCGAAAAAAAATTTAATTTTCCGATGACCGGTTCTCAAAGCCTGGCCATCATCCCCATGGTCAGTTTCACGCTGTGTTCAATGGCCTTTTTCTCAAAAGCGGGATAATCCACCGAAGCGCTGTTGTCTGCCTTATCCGAGATGGCACGCAGAATCACAAAAGGAACTCCGTTCAAGTAGGCTGCCTGGGCTATAGCCGCTCCCTCCATCTCCGTGCAGTATCCGGCAAAAGCCTCCAGAATTCTTTTTTTCACCCCGTCTTCCGAGACAAACTGATCGCCGCTGACCACACGCCCGCAATATACGGAAATCTCGGGATTGACTTCCTCACATACTTCTTTTGCCAGCTTCACCAGACTCTCATCCGCCTTGAAAGACAGTACATCCATCCTGGGGATCTGCCCCACGGGATAGCCAAAATTCGTCGCATCCATATCGTGCTGTAATGCGTCTGTGGACACCACAATATCCCCTATATCGATCCAGTTTCTGAGCGACCCTGCTATGCCTGTATTAATCAGGGCATCCACCTGGAAATCGTCCACCAGAATCTGAGCGCAGAGAGCCGCATTTACCTTACCTATACCGGATCGCACCACCACCGCCTGTTTACCGCCGAGCACACCCTGGTAAAAATCCATCTGCGCCTTTTTCACCACACGCGCATGTTCCATCTGTTCTTTCAGTTTCGCCACTTCCTCATCCATGGCACCGATAATTCCTATCTGATTCATCCTGTAACCTCCTGTGTCTGACCTTGAAACCGTCATATATACCTATTTTAGTATAGCAGACCTTTCTCTTTTATTCAGCCCTTTTTTACTTTGTTCCGAAAAACATTTCTGATTGGCACGATTCTGTGTTATACTAAGTCCGAAACCTGAATCGGTTCACCGTGAAAATCATCAGACTTTATTTTACAGGAGGTACAAAACATGCTTTACCGTACAAAAGGTGTATGTTCCCAGTCCATTGAATTCGAACTGGTAGACGGAAAAATACACAATGCCCAGTTCCAGGGAGGATGCAGCGGAAATACCCAGGGTGTCTGTTCGCTGGTAGAAGGCATGGATGCCAAAGAAGCAATCCGGAGAATGTCCGGTATCCGCTGCGGCCGCAAACCCACATCCTGTCCGGATCAATTTGCCAGGGCGATCGAAGCGGCGCTGGAACAGGCATAAAAATCATTTCCGTACACGGTTGTTTTTGTGATACCGCCCCTCTGCTGCCAGAAGGGCGGTATCTCTTCATACTGAAACTTTTGCTTTACGCTGTCCGCTATTCTTTTCCTGTAAAATGCTTTTACATCGCAGCCGCCGGTAATGTAAGGGGTTCATCGGCCGCTGCAGGCTCCACCTCCCTTCTCTGACAATCCATAAGCGCTTCAGATTCGTAACCGTTCAGTACCTTCACGGTTACCTGGATTCTTACATTACACACAGAATACGCACAAAAGTTTAAAAAATCTCACATCATGTAAATTTTTTTTATTTTTTTCCTGTAATGACAGGGTATCTTCTTTTCTTGACATTTCCGGGAAAGGGTAACATAATGATAGAACCAATGGCTACAGGCCAAACAGCAAGACTAATCCATGCAGGAGGCATCCCATGAAACATATCGTGCTCACCGGCGGAGGAACCGCCGGACATGTAACCCCCAACATCGCCATGATTCCCCGCCTGCGGGAACTGGGGTATCAGATATCCTACATCGGCTCCTATAACGGTATTGAAAAAAAACTGATCGAAGAATTGGGTATTCCCTATTACGGCATTTCTTCCGGTAAGTTAAGGCGCTACTTTGACCTGAAGAACTTCACGGATCCTTTCCGTGTTCTGAAGGGGTTCCATGAAGCCCGCCGGCTGATGAAAAAGCTGAAACCGGATGTCGTCTTCTCAAAGGGCGGTTTTGTCACCGTACCCGTGGTGATCGCTGCCAGAAGGAACCACATCCCGGCCATTATCCACGAATCGGATATGACCTCCGGCCTGGCCAATAAAATCTGTATCCCCTCTGCCGCCAGAGTCTGCTGCAACTTTCCCGAAACCCTTCGGCAGCTTCCGGAAGGAAAAGCTGTCGTCACCGGCACTCCCATCCGGCAGGAACTGTTAAACGGCAAGCCGGACAGAGCGCTGTCCTTCACCGGGCTTACGGCAGGCAAACCGACCCTTATGGTCATTGGGGGGAGCCTGGGCGCGGCCGCCATAAACGACGCCATTCGGCGCATACTGCCTGAGCTTCTGCAGGATTTTCAGGTCATTCACCTATGCGGCCGCGGCAAACTGGACGAAACAAAAAAAAGCACAAAAGGATATGTTCAATACGAATATATTGAGCAGGAGCTTCCCGACCTGTTTTCACTGGCTGATCTTGTGGTTTCCCGTGCCGGAGCAAACGCCATATGCGAGCTCCAGGCACTGAAAAAACCCAACCTTCTGATCCCGCTCTCCGCCAAAGCGAGCCGCGGCGACCAGATTCTAAATGCCCGCTCTTTTGAGAAACAGGGCTTCAGCATGGTACTTGAAGAGGAGCAGCTTACAGACGCCGCCCTTCTCGATGCCATCCACACCCTCTACCGGCAGCGCGATGCCTACATCCGCTCCATGGAAAATGCCCGGCAAAAAGATTCTCTCCAGATCATTCTGGATCTGATTGAACAGTACAGTTAATTTTCTTCAAGGAAATTCTCCCTCAGCCACTTTCTGGCACGGTAGATCTTGTTCCGGAGATTGGGCAGAGAAATCCCCATCTCTCTGGCAAGATCTGCCGGTTCCATACCGTCTACTTCCAGACAGACCATGATCTTCAGCCATTCCGGATTCTGCTTTCGAAGAGCCCGGAATACCTCTGCCTGCCGTTCCCTCAGCAATATTTGCTTTTCCGGGCCATCATAGACGGGCAATTCCGTCTCTGCAGTCTGTGCCTTTTCATCGGAAGCTGCCGGGTAGTCCAGCTTTAACCGCCTGCGCATATCCAGTGCCGTAGTTTTTGTAACCACCAAAAGCCAGGGACGGACATGACACTCTTCCGCCAGAGTCTCTATCCTGTCATACAATTTTGAAAATACTTCCTGGCATATATCTTCCTGGTAATGGGGATCCTGCATATAATTCCGGGCTGCCCGCAGAACAAGGCGATGATACTGATCATAAATACGGTTGAAATCCGAATGATCCACAACAGCTCCTATTCTGCCCTGGCAAACTCTGCCCGCACCTTATCCAGAACTTCTGCTTTTGTTTCATCCGTCAATGTCCCATCGTTCCACCCAAATCCTGCCTGATCACCTTTATAACGCGGGATCAGGTGCATATGGAAGTGAAATACGGTCTGCCCCGCAGCTTCCCCGTTATTCTGTACCAGATTGAACCCGTCACATGCCAGAGCCCTGGTCATAACACAGGCCATCCGTTTTGCCAACGCCATTGCTTTCATAGCCAGCTCTTCCGGCAACTCATAGATATTGGCATAATGCTCCTTCGGTAAAATGAGCGCATGGCCTTTGGATGCCGGCCCAAGATCCAGGATAACCCGGAACAGATCATCCTCATAAAGTGTTGCCGAATCAAAAATTCCATTGGCCAATTTACAGAAAATACATTCTTCCATCTCTAAATTCTCCTTCTTTTTCTATCGTCGGAATTTGTCGAGCGAATTTATTTGCGCAGCTTCCGTTATAGTGATACACTTTGCCCATGCGGCAGATTTCACGGCATGGGAGGAAAAAATGCTGACACAGGATGATTATGAAAAATTAAATCGGTTTTATGAAGAAAACAGAACATTTCGGGAACTGTTTCAGGCGATTGAGAAAGACCATTTAAGCTCCCTTTCTAAAATCTCCCACGAGATCCGCAATCCCGTTACCCTGATCAACAGTTTCCTGCAAATGCTGGCTGCCGAACACCCGGAAGTCTGTACATACCGTTACTGGGATGATATCATGGAAAATATGACTTTTCTGCGGGAATTGTTAACCGATCTCTCCGATTACAACAATGCCCGGATCCTGCATAAATCCGAGACCAATCCCTATTGGCTGCTATCCTCCGTTGTGGAATCTGTCCGCCCCTCCCTGCGGGAGCAGCATGTGGATATCCAACTGAATAAAGAAAGCGCTATCCCTTCGTTTTTCATCGACGGCACCAGAATCCGGGAGGTATTGTTAAATCTGATCCGCAACGCCGCGGAAGCCATGCCCGACGGCGGAGAAATCACATGCTCTATTTTCACTGACGGCGACCGCCTATTTATACGAATCCGGGACAACGGGCCGGGTATTCCCGAAGAGTATCTCCCCACTATTTTTGACACCTTTGTGACTCATAAAAAAGACGGTACCGGACTCGGCCTGTCCATAGCACGCACCATTGCAGAAGCCCACGGCGGTACTCTGAGCATTTTCACCGACCTTGGGAAAGGTTCCGAATTCACCCTCATGCTGCCAATCGTCTACGCCTGATTTCGGTCCCTTTTCCGGTACAGCCAGGCTGCAAGCAGAAAACCGCCTATAAATCCGCCCAGATGGGCATAACTGTCCACCCCGGAAGCCGTAAAACCGTGGTAAATGGACAGCAGAGAAATAAAACCCAGCCGACGCAGCGTCAGATCTCCGACGCGCCCCCGCTCCCGCAACAGGATTGCAACCAATGCTCCCATCACTGCAAACACCCCGCCGGAAGCGCCTGCGGACACATAAAAGTCCGCCGAATGCCATTCATTAAAACAGGAACATACATTTCCCAAAATGCCGCCGCCAAGATAGATCAGCAGGTATTTCCACTTTCCCACCAGGCTTTCCAGCGTATCTCCCAGAAACAGGAGGAGCAACATATTATTGCCCAGATGGTTCAATCCAAAATGAAGGAACATAGACGTAACCAGACGGTATACCTGTCCTTCCTCTATATAAGGAAGCCAGGAAGCTCCCCAGTCCAGCATATGTTCCGTATCCATACTGGAGCCGGTCAGCTCCACCGCCGCAAACACCAGTATATTTATGCCGATTATGATAAGATTCGCCCAGTGTTTCGGCTGCCGCCTCATACGGTCTATCGCGTCCTCATTTGGATAGCCATATTCCTCCATAAGTTTCGCCTTCCCGATAAATTCCTTGATGACTCACGTTCTGATTATATGCTTATTTCGAACAAAGCACAAGTAATATTTTACGGCAGTCTTTTCATCAACCTTTGCTCTTCAGACGAAAACGGTAAGAAAGATCCGCAAACCTGACCTCATCCTGCTCTTTTAGCTGCACAAACTGCTGGCTGGCCAAAGGCTGGCCGTTAACGCAGGTTCCGTTTCTGGAATTTAAATCCTGTACAAAATAGTCCTCTCCTTTCCGGGTAATCCTGGCATGGATCCGGCTGACCGCCGGGGAAGGAAGAATAATGTCCGCCGCTTCAGGCAATTTACCCAGCACCGCTCCTTTGCCCGGAATAGTGAACTGACCGCCGTCTTGCTCCACCGGTTCCAATACGGCCAGGACTTCTTTTTCCGCAAGTTGCCACGGACTCTGAAGCACCATCGTTTCTCCGCTGTTCCCGTAAGGGACTGCCTCCCGAAGCGGTGTCAAAGCACCGCCGTCCGGCTCCATATTCACGGATACTTCGTCCCTACCTACATTATCCGTTACATTCTCCCGTGAACTTTTCTGCTTTAGCTGCGTTTTCCCTATTCCCTTTCCCCTGTTTCTGATATACTCTGCCACACATACTGCCCCTGCACACACCGCCGTAAGCAAAAGACCGAATACCAGCCAACCCGGATGGATGTGGCGTCCATTGCGCAGATAGAAGAATACTTCCAGCCCGCATACGGCCACGGCAGCCAAAAGAGCATACAACGGCAGGTATTCTCCGGCGCCTCTTTTATCCTCCTCATCGTCCTCAAAGAAGGAATCCAGGATTTTCTGTCTCTCCATGTCCCCGACCGCCGTATCTTCCGGCAAAACTCCTGACCCCCCCGTCTCTTCCGGCTTTAAATCCCCGGCAGACTTCCGCCCTGTCCTGTTCTCCAGCCCGAGATCCTTTTCCGCAAAAAACCCTTTTTTCTCCTGTTTTTCTCTTCCAAACAAAAGGCTCTGGAAGTCCTCGCGGGGAAAATTCTCCTGAACCGCCAGTCTGTACAGGCCGTATCCCAAACGCATCTGCTCCGAATCCCTGTGGTCAATCCCCGCTAAAATATATTCCGCCAGTTTTTGTATACCGGTACGAAAGCCTGTTTCATCCTCAAAATCACATACAAATTCTACTCTTTTCCGTGATGCGTCCAGATAAATCTGTTCCGGTAATAAAACCAGATAGCCGCTGCTGACCAGATAACCATCCAACTCCCGCATGACCTCATAAACTGCCCGCAGTACCCGTTCCAGCAGTTCCCGTGTAAACCCCTCGCCACTGAGTTCTTTCAGGCTGTTCCTGGATGTGATATCCCAGCAAATGTAAATGTGTCCGTCCAGGGGTTCGGCACTGCAGGGAAGCAATCCTGGAATGGAATTCCGCAGGCACATCTGCAAAGGATAGCCATAGTCTGACTCTGTCCTCTCCAGTTCACAGCACATTCTGGAGCGATACAGCTCTCTTTGATAACTGGCTTTCACGATTCCTCTTCCTCCCCCATCTCTTTGAGCAAGTGTACCTGCCATACAAACTCTGCCGGACGAATCCGCTCCCTGCCCGCCTGAACGGTAAAGCCCATCCCGGCAAAGCCCCACACGCCGGATACGCTTCCCTGCAGGTGCATATCCAGCCTGCCGTCCTTTTCCGAAACCTTTGCCGAGACATCATGGACCGGAAACACCTGTCCCGCCGCCAGACCCTCCCAATGGGACAGTACACCGGCCCTGGCTTCTTCCGTATCCGTTCCGGCCAGTACGCACTCCCAGGCCGCTTCCCGATACCAGCTCTGATGATGCAGGTACAGTCCGCTTTCCAGCAAAACAAAAACTACCGTCAGACACAGCGGTACCACAAACACGGCTTCCACAGTCATACTTCCTTTTTTCTTATTTTTGTCCATACAGCACACCTCCCAGATAACCGATCAGAAAAAAGGGAGCGAAAGGAATTTCTCCCTCCCTTGACAGCTTTCCGGCCGCCAACAGCCATACCGCGTAAAGGCAGGCAGCCACAGAAGCCAGGAAAAGCTGCGCCATCATCCGGCCGGGCGAAACATACAGGCCTCCTAAAAGTATCATCCATCCGTCACCGTAACCTATCTCTTCCCTGCTCAGCCTGCCGACTCCCAGGCAAAACAGTCCCGGCAAACAGGATATCACTGCGGCAGACCCCGCCTGCCCACAGCATATTTGAAACATCATACCGGCAAAAGCCTGCAGAACCAATACCGCCACATATATTTGTTTTTCCCTCATATCCGTGACGGCATGTATTGTCAAAAACAGCAAATATACCGGTTCTTTCCCCATCTGCATCTTCCTTCTGCCCTTTTGGGATCATTTTTGCCTCCTGGAACAGCGGCTGCACAGAGGCAGATCGGGTACCTCTGACCGCGGGACCAACCGCACACTGCGGGACAGGCCGCTGCAGGACAATGTACTGTGGTAATGTCTTCCCCGGCCCGTCACGTATACGCTGTCCGTCGTCCCGGCGCCCCTGCAGCATTTATCACAGGGACTATATCGGTCTCCGGCGATATTTCTTGCCGAATCTGCCCCGACACGGCTGATTTCCTGTATATGGATATCCAGGTAGCTGCAGTCACCGTGGGTATGGTATGCTTCCCGGTTATTGCTGACGTACACCAGCTCTTCACTGTCGCCGGATTCCCACACTCCTGTGTCCCCGGTCCAGGGATATACCTCCGCGGCGGCCCGCATCATCCACTTTCCCAGGCCGGGAAATGATACCCACGGCGAAAATCCGTAGGAGGCCACCAGGGATATTTTCTCATCATCCACCACAGAACCGGAAAGTCCCAGACTGTCGGCCCAGGGATTATCTTTCAGCTGCGAGGCCGTCCAGCCGACTGTACCGCTTCTGATTGCCGCAAGAGCCGGTTCCCGCCAAGCGTCCTCTCCCGGCAACGCCCCGTATCCGCAGCTGTACATAGCCGCCTTTTCTGCCTCCGCCTCCAGACGGACTGTCATTTCTGTCTGTGCGGCATAAACACCGCTGAAACAGAATAAAGCCATACAGATCAGAAAGAAAAACGGTAAGATAAATACTGCCTCCACCGTCAGGCTCCCTTTCCCCGATGTCCGTAACCGCGCCCGCCTGCGGCGGCGCCTGTCACTTTTCCGCCAAAGTACACAGGGCAGCCCCCCTCCTGCAGCGGAAGTATCGTCGTATGTCGGGGTAATTAACGCGATAAGATATGCCTGAAGAGAGAGTGTTGTATTCCTTTTTATTGATAGCAGGTTAATGTTGTCAGTTACATGCCCCAGGAGAGGGGCCGCCCTGTATACTTTAGTTTTCATAGCTTCTTTTCTCCGTCACAATAACGTCTGACGCTCCGGCCAGTTCGGCTTCTACCTGAATCTCCATGGCATAGATACAGCAGTCCATCCGAAAATTTTCCCGCCCCTTGATCCCGCGGACAGTATCTTCAAGCATATCCAGACTTCGCTTTATACACAAAGTTTCGGCATTGGTATAAAGCAGTATCTGCAGATACTCCCCGTAATCCAGTCCGTCGGTACGGTCTTTCACCGGATCTTTCAAACGCTCCACAAGACCGGCAAGATCTTTCAGATCCAGCTGCCATCCGGCTTTTGTCTTTTCCAGCGGCACTTTGCCCCCTGCCAGCAGAGTCCGCACATCCATCAGACTCTCTCCGTAAGCCCAACAGGCCAGCAGCGCCTGTGTTACCGGTTCCTCCGCTATGGGGACAGCCAGGGATGCGCAGATCGCCGCTGCCAGTGTACGCGCTTCATTTTTCTTGCCCGCATCTGTCTCAAGGTAGAGCAGATTGGCTGCCTCCCGGGCCAGGAGCAGTTTTCTTACCGTCTGTTCTAAATTTTCCCTGTCACTTTTCCTGCCGTTAAGCAGGTATTCCATCTGATAAGTCAGGGAACCCACGTTTTTGCTGTTCGTACAATTTCCCAGATGATCAGCCAGGTAGGCACAAAACAACAGTTTGTCCGATATGGTATGATTTTTTGCCATCGGCACAAGTCCCATACCTTCAAGGGGAGTACGTCCGGACAGCAGTCGGGAAGACTGAACCGTACCCTCAGATACCTCCTGACCGGCAGGAAATACCAGAGCTAACAGTCCTTTCTTCTTTAATTCTTTTATAATCGTAATGGGATTTTCTTTTGCCGAAACGGCTGTCTGATTTGTCGGCCCGACACTTACTTCCTCTTCCTGTACCGGCTCCTTTTTACTCTTTTTCTCTTTTGCCTCCGCCTCGGCTCTGTCATAAGCCGCCAGTGCGCTTTCCACGCCTCCGTTCGGAGCCTTTTTTTCCTGCTCTTTTGCCGCTTTTATCTGCTCTTTAACCTTCTGCAGCGTCTTTACACCCAAAGCCGCCTGTTCCCAGGACACCGCCTCGCGGTAAAATGCCTCCCCGCTTTGATCTGTGGCCAGTGTGTATGCTGTAATGGAGGCAGACGGGCTCCCCAGCTGCCAGATATTGGCCGCTTGCGCACCGCTTGCCGTCCGGCCGGCTCCCCAGGGAATCCCCGTATTCTTTTCCACCTGATGCAGCAAAGTCCCCGGGGCAAAGCCGTCTGTACGGCAGCTGCCGTCCAGAAACAGCAAATCATATCGCTCCAGCAGATCCGGATCATAGCGGGCAAAGACAGAGAAGAGGCCCTGTTTTGCCCCCGCCTGTACCATCACCCTGGCTCCCTCCACACGGAGAGAGTAGAAAATAGCACAGGCAAACAGCAGCAAAAGGGAACATATCATCAGCAAATATACTGTTATACTGCCCTTTCTTTTCATGTCCTGCTCCTCATCAGACAGAATTACTCTGAGTCTTTATTTTCGTCAATGTAGAATTCACCAGGCTGGTGAGCTGTGACTTGAAAATCAGCACCAGTCCGATCAGCACCACCAGGATGAGGATAATCTCCACCACCCCTACCGCGTCCTCTTCCTGCCAAAACCTGTATAGTTCCCTGCACATATATTTTTCCCCTTTCTGTTATGAAATCCCATTATCCCGTCCGCATCATCCGTAGAAGGATACGCATGCCGGAAAGATCACCAGTATCAACACGACCACCAACATCAATCCCATGGGCATCAGCAGCTTCGTCCCCGCTTTGCTGCCCAGCGCTTCCGCATTTCTCCGGCGGTCTGCAAAAGCTTTATCCGCTTCACTCTGAAACATGGCCAACAGCTCCTGGTTTCCCTTTCGAATATTCTGTACCAGCAGTGCGGTAAACGTCCTGTACTCCAAAAGGCCGCTTCGCTCCCCCAGATGCCGGTAGGCCTGCGTTTCAGAAACGCCCTGCTCCATCTCACGGCAGGTCAGAATAATTTCTTCCGTAAGATAGTCCCGGGGCCTGTTTCTGTTTTTCTTCTCTTCCGGTCGTCCCCTCCTGCCCGCCATACGGTAAAACACCTGCCGCACACTGAGTCCCGCGCCCAGAAAAAGGCTCATACGGCTGACAAATGCCGGATATTCCCTGAAAAGGCCTGCCCTGCGCCGTTCTTCCTCCTGTCGGGCCTGTTCTCTGCGCCGCCACACCAGCAAAAATCCCACAGCCAGTATGACCAAAGACAGCATCAAGGCAGGATTTTCCCTGTTTCGGTTCCAGACCACCGGTTGGCCGTCAACTGTCCGGGGCAGATAATACATATCCGCCGTGCCATCCCGGTTTGCCTCTTCCAATGCCTGTTTGACCCGGCCGGCCCATCCCTCTTCCTCCAGAGGATACAAAACTACCTGTTTATGATAATATCTCTCTTCTTCCTGGCAGGTCAGTCTGGCTTCCAGGCGGACGGACACACCCTCCGGCGGAATATCCTCCGCCGGCGCACCGTCATACTGAAGATATTCCGGATGGTCAATTGTCCACGCCACCGCCACCCGGCCCTCTGCCGCCTGCGCCGGCAGGCACAGTGCCCGCGTCACATGATCCGCCGAATCATTTTCCCCCAGAAGCTGTCTGTCCAACTCCGTCCGGCCTTCTTCCAGCAGTTTTTCCGTTTCCTCCGACGTATACAGTCTGGCCGGCACCTCCACGGTATAGCTCTGCGCCGTTTCACGGCTGCCCTTGATAAACAATGGTTCCTGTACGGGCTCTGTGCCGGCCTCCGGCTTTTTCAGCTCCCGAATCTCCTCCGGGGTCCCCGCCCCCACCACTCCTGTAACGGCAACCCCGACGCCAAGGGCCAGCACGCCGGACAGAATCAAAATCCCGGACTCCCCGGCCAGAGCGCATCTCACTGTTTCTTTTATTTTTCTACACTTCAATCTCTGTAATCTTCCTTCCCCAAAACCAGGACAGCAGATACAAGGCCAGACATACCGTCGCCACCACCCTTCCCGCCAACGTGCCGTACAATACATCCATATACCCCGGCGACGTCACGTTCAGGTAAAGGATGATCCCCCAGGGAACCAGGCTCATGACCGTCTGCTCCATCCGGCGGGATGCGACCTGCACCTGTATGTCCTTCTGTACCTCCAGTTTCTGCCGGAGCTGATCCGCCGCGTTGGACAGAATTTCCCCCACATTTCCTCCTGTCCGCTTTCCGACGGTAAACACCTGGGCAAAATTCTCTATATCTTCCAACCCGCTTCTTTTTCCAAGATCGGCAAACAGTTCTTCCAGCGGTACCGACAGCGCCGTCTGCGCCTGCATATACCGGAGTTCCCTTACCAAAATATCTTCTTGTCCCATCATCCGTTCCAGATCACCGGCGCACTCCGCCAGAGCATTCTCCGCGGCATAGCCGGTGCGCAGCGCCACCACAAAGGCAGCGGCAGCAGACTGAAAACTTTCCAGAAGCCGCTGTTTTCTTTTACTTATCAGGCGGGCCTTTACCCAGCGGAAATAAGGAATCATACATATCGGCAGCAAAAGCAGCAGTATCCGGCTTCGGTATAGCAGAAAGTCCACCCCCAGATACAGGAATACCCCCACGCTCCCATAACCCAGTCTTTCTCTGAGGGTAAACCGGTAATCTCCGTAATTCTCTCCGGCGTTTACAACAATCCCGCTCTTTCCAGCTTTGCCGTATGGCACAACTCGCCACTCCTTTCCAATTCCGCTGTCTGATAGTTCCTTTCAAACAACGTCTGCATACACACGCAGTCTTTTTCACAGCCTGTCACCTCCGTAATTTTCATGACCCTTCTTTTTTTCTCCCTGTCGCGCCCGAGCTGGACAAAAATGTCAATTCCCGATGCAATCTGTCTTCTCACCGCCTCCGGAGGCAGCGGCATTCCCATGAGAACCATGGTTTCCAGGCGGCTGACCATATCCTCAGGGCTGTTTGCATGGGCCGTGCTTAAAGAGCCCTCATGCCCCGTATTCAATGCCTGCAACAGATCGATCGCCTCCGCTCCCCGCACTTCTCCCACGATGATCCTGTCCGGCCGCATCCGGAGGGAGGCCCGGATCAAGTCGCGGATCGATACTTCCCTGTTCTCCTTGATATTGGCATTTTTTGCCTCCAGGCGAACCAGGTTTTCTATTCCATGGATCTGAAGTTCCGCGTTGTCTTCGATCGTGATAATCCTCTCGTCTTTGGGAATAAAGGAAGACAATGCATTTAAAAAGGTGGTCTTCCCGGCCGATGTTCCCCCGCCGATCATCACGGAGTATCCTGCCCTCACCAGTTTCTGCAGAAAATCCGCGGCTTCCCGGCTGATACTGCCCATGCGGATCAGATCTTCCATCCCGATGGGATCATCGGGAAACCGGCGAATCGTCAGTACCGGCCCATCCAGTGCCACCGGCGGCAGGGCCACATGGATCCTGGAGCCGTCCGGCAGCCTGGCGTCCGCTACCGGCATATTTTCATTGACCACCCGGTTGCAGCCCGCAACGATCTGCTGGATCACATCCTCCAGGCGTTCACGGGAAGTAAAGGCCTTTTCCCAGCGGAATAGCTTTCCCGCCCGCTCCACAAAAATTCTGTCATACGCATTGACCATGATCTCCATCACTTCCGGATCGTCCAACAGTTCCTGAAGCACGTCCAGTTTCCGCACGGAGCAAAACAGCTCCGCCTGAAGACGGTTCATCTCTTTTACCGGGCAATACGTCCTGCGGCTCTCTTTTAAAAGCAGAAGGTCTATCTGCCGCATCACATCCTCATCGCTGCATGCGCCGCTCTCTGCCAGCCGGTCTCCCAGCTCTTTTCTAAGCCTCTGTAGCGGCTGTTCCATCTGTTTTTCCCCCTTTCCTTTTTAATAACCGGCGGACGAAATCTCCCATATTCCCCCACAGAATCTGCTCTGCCCAGGAACCGTCCGTTTCGGCAGGCTCCGTCCCGGGCAGAGAGACGGTCTCTATCTCCGGCGCCAGTTCCCGGCAGGCGTTCTCCCTCATAAACGTCAGGAAACGCTCCAGCTTGATTCCGGATTCCCTGTCCGGAAGCGTCGGTACATACACCCTACCGCATATGCCCAGCAGCTTCTCTGTCGGCTGCGGGCTGTCCCCGATGTCCAATACCACTGCCTCATAACTGCTCCGGCAGCGCAGTGTCTCAAACAGGTATTGCCAGTCTTCCACGGATACCGCCGCCAGGTCTGCCGGAGCCCGCACCGGCGGAATCATGTCTAATCTGCAGACCGTCACCGCCATGCCGTATATACGTTCCGGCAGCGGCTCCCGCTTTTGGCGGAGAAAATACAAAAGATCGCTGAGGCTTTCCCCTGAAGAAATTTTGAGCCTGCCCTCCAGCGCCGGCCAGGATTCCAGGTTTAGATAAAGAGTCCTCCGATACCTGGCCAGCTCCAGCCCCAGGGCCAGCGTAAACAGACTTTTTCCGCATCGTCCCACGGGAGAGTACACACCGAATATTTCCATGCGCTTTTTACTGGCCAGAGGATATCCCCCCGTTTCCGTCACACTTCCCCACTGCGCCAGTATCTCATGCACTATATCCCTGGCCGGCTGATACTTGAAAACCCTGGGAGGATAGTCTTCCTGCCCGATACCGTTTCCCAGCAGGCACAGTATACCGCTATACTCCTGCCATTCTTCCTTTTCATAAAGGACCTCATCCAACAGTATGGCATCCACACTGCGCAATTTCAGATATTCTTTCAGCGTCTCCACCGTAGAAAAGGCCTGCACCAAAAAGGGACAACCGGTTTGATTCCGCACATATTCCGCCAGTTTTACACCGTAGCCGCCTTCCCCGGCGCACACGGCCAGCATTTTCATTTCGGCCATAGCAGCCATCTCCCTTCCCAAACTGCCAACAGCACAGACGCGCCAAACACGGCTGCAGCGTAGCAAATCTTTATTCCCTGCCCTTTCGGCCACACCGTTTTTCCTCCGGTAAACAGCCCATGGATATAGTTTCCCATCCGCCCCAGGCAGGCCCTTCCCTCGCCCGCCCTGCACACTGCAGCCAGCCCCAGCAGGCCTCCCAAAAACAGCGCGGCCACAAACAGCCGAATCCCTCTGCGCAGTCCCAGGATTCCTCCTGACACTGACAGAAGCTTGACATCCCCTGCGCCAAGTCCCCGCAGGAGATACAGAACCATTCCGGGAAGCAGTGTGCCGGAGATTCCGGCCAGCCAGTACAGACATCCTCTATACCCCTGTGCCCCCAGCCATAATCCCAGTCCTGCCGACCAGCCGCAGAGAATCACCGTATTGGAAATCTTCCGCGTGCGCAAATCCAGCAGTGCCGCCATACCCGTATAAACGAGTACGCAAAAAACAGATACTGACATTTCCTTTCTCCTATTCAGTTAATCAATTCCTGTATGGAAATTTTCGGCGAACTGCCGATATTAGAATATATCAGATGCAAGACCGCATCTGCTTTGTATATATGTATTAAATCACAGTTTTGAACTTTTGTCCAGTACTTTTTTCATTTTTTTCGTAATAGTTCAGCCCCAATGTCATTTACTTAAGCTCGTCATACTCAGCTGACGTATATGATACATAAGTCCTAAAAGGGCATTCAAGGGGCGGTTTTATGCCTGAGTATGCAGAAAAACTGCCAGCGTCCGGGCTTAAGTTATTGACATTGGTTCACCCTCCGGCCGTGACATCCGCAAAATCAGCCCCCGTCAGGTCGGCCAGCGCCTGCGCTGCCACCACAATAGTCGTGCCGATGCGGCCTCCGCTGATGTAAATCTGCCTATAATTACGGGCGCTGTCATGAATCACCGTGGGGAACTGCTTTTTCATGCCCAGCGGGCTGCACCCGCCGCGAATGTATCCGGTAACTTTCTGAATATCTTTTACATGAAGCATCTCCAGGGATTTTTCTCCCACAACTCTGGCGGCCTTTTTTAAATCCACCTCCGCTGCCACCGGAAGAACAATCACATAATACCGGCTGCTCTTTCCCTGCATCACCAGGGTTTTAAAGGACTGCTCCACCGGCGCTCCTGTTTTCTCCGCCACACGAACACCGTCAATAAATTCTTCACAGTCATAATGGATGACCTCATAGGAAATCTTTGCCCTGTCCAGCATCCGCATCGCGTTGGTTTTCGTCTCTTTTGCCATTTTCCGTTCTCTCCTGAAAGTATGGAATCCGGAACTGTTCACGGCCGGAATTCTTTCAGTCTCTTCCTCCTCTCCCGGTAATCCGGCAGCACATTCTCCACCTCCCGCCAAAAAGCCGGGGAATGGTTCATCTCTTTTAGATGGGCCAGCTCATGTACCACCACATATTCCAGCTGATCCGGCCCCGCCAGGATCAGTTTCCAATTAAAATTAAGGTTCCCCTTCGCACTGCAGCTCCCCCATACCGTTTTCTGTTCTTTAATAAAGATACGGTTATACTGAACCCCCATCAGACGGGCAAAATAATCCGCTTTTATCCGCAGAATTTCTCTTGCCTGTTCCCGCAGCCGCGCTTTCTCCTGCGGACTGTACTCTTCACCCACAGAAGCCGCCCTGCTCTCCGCAACTTTCCTGCGCAGCCACTCCCTGTGTTCCCAGACAAACTGACGTATCGTCTCCTGCTTCATTTTCCGGGGTGCGCGAACCTGTACCTCTCCCCCGGGACGCACCTGGACAGCCAGCGTTTTTCTGTCAGAGCGAACTACGGTGTAGGGGTAAACGCAGTCCGCATAACGTAACTCTTCCCGCTCTCTCATTTGCTACTCCCCCAGATGCTCCAGCAATATTTTCAATCCGATCAGTATCAGGATTATGCCCCCGGCATATTCCGCCCTGGTCCGAAACCTGCTGCCGAATACATTGCCGACCCTGACGCCCGCCACAGACAATAGAAAAGTCGTCACGCCAATGATCAGCGCCGCCGTCAGAATCTGTACCCGCAAAAACGCAAAAGTAATACCCACTGCCAGAGCGTCAATGCTGGTAGCCACCGCCAGCATCAGCATTGTCTTCACATCAAAATTGTCGTTCAGACAGTCCGCATCACTATGCCCCGCTTCACGGATCATATTAAAACCGATCAGGCCCAGCAGCCCAAACGCAATCCAGTGATCTATACTGACAATCAGATCCGCCATGGTCGTCCCCAGCAGATAACCGATCAGGGGCATAAGAAACTGGAAGCCGCCAAAATACACACCGACAAGAACTGCCTGCCGCCAGTTCATCCGTTTCATAGAAAGCCCTTTACAAATGGATACGGCAAACGCATCCATCGAAAGGCCAAGGCCGATGACAAATATCTCCCATAATCCCATAGAAACTACTCCCTTCAAATATTCTATGGTATCACATCAAAGATATACCGTCCATACTTGTATCCTCTTTTCACACAAATTTATTCAGTTCCGGGTCATACATATAGTCGATGGACGCAAGTATCCGGCAAAGGGCCAGTTCATCCACATCCAGATTGTTGCATAATTCCGTCAGATCCGCGTAATTATCACGGAGCTGGGTATTGATATAGCTCAAAAGCATCATGGGATCTCCGGGCAGCATGGGCTCCTCCTTTCAAAAAACAGCGTAAGTTCCTTCCCCGAAAATATACACCAGATGCCGCAAAATGTCCACCTCAACCCCTCTCCCTCCGCCGCAGTATGGCGCAGACCTTCCGGGCCATCTCTTCCGGTGAAAACGAAAAATCATGGAGGCGCCAGTATTCAATATGCTCAAAACTGTCGCACATCATGTGCTGAACAGTTACAAATTTCTCTCCTATTCCACGACCACATTCTGCACGTCCGCCGCAAGCTTCCCGTCCCGCAGATCGATCACGATCCGGTCGCCCTGGTTCACCGTCCCCGACAGGATCAGCCGGGCCGCCAGAGTCTCCACGTTTTTCTGCAGATATCTCTTCAAGGGCCGCGCGCCGTAGACCGGATCATAGCCGCCCTCAATGATGAAAGCCCGGGCCGCGTCGGTGAGGGCCACTTCCAGTTCCTGGTCTCCCAGAAGGGTATTCAGGTTCTGTACCATCAGACCTACGATATGGCCGATATCCTCCTTCGTCAGCGGCTTGAACAGGATGCACTCGTCCAACCGGTTCAGAAACTCGGGGCGGAAATGGGCCCTGAGGTCCTGGTTGACCATCTCCTCCGCCTCCGGAAGGATGTCCCCCTCCTCGGAGATCCCCTCTAAAAGATGGGCGGAACCGATATTGGAGGTCATGATCAGGATCGTATTTTTAAAGTCCACGGTGCGCCCCTGGGAGTCGGTGATCCGCCCGTCGTCCAGCACCTGCAAAAGCACGTTGAACACGTCGGGATGGGCTTTTTCGATCTCGTCAAAGAGCACCACGGAGTAGGGTTTGCGGCGCACCGCCTCGGTGAGCTGGCCGCCCTCCTCGTAGCCCACGTAGCCCGGAGGGG
>DPJQ01000192.1:24873-25880 GCA_003542935.1 Lachnospiraceae bacterium
TAGCCCACATATCCCGGAGGCGCCCCGATCAGCCGGGACACGGAGTATTTCTCCATGTACTCACTCATATCGATACGCACCATATTATTCTCGTCGTCAAAAAGGTTCGCCGCCAGGGTCTTGGCCAGCTCCGTCTTGCCCACACCGGTGGGCCCCAGAAACAGGAAGGAGCCGATGGGCCTGCCCGGGTCTTTCACCCCTGCCTTGGAGCGGATGATGGCGTCCGTCACCTTTGACACCGCCTCGTCCTGTCCGATCACCCGTTTATGCAGGATATCCTCCAGCCCCAGGATCTTGGCACGTTCGCCCTCGGTCAGCTTCGCCACCGGGATACCGGTCCACCGGGAAATGATCCGGGCGATCTCCTCGTCGGTGACGCTCTCATGCACCAGGGACAGATCCTGATCCTTGACCCGCGCCTCCTCGGCGGCCAGCTGCTGCTGCAATTTGGGCAGCTCGCCGTACTGCAGCTCGGCGGCCTTTTCCAGATTGTACTCCCGCTGGGCTTTCTCGATCTGCTTATTCATATCCTCGATCTGCTCCCGCAGACGGGAGAGATTATCCACGGAATTTTTCTCGTTCTGCCACTGGGCTTTGCGGGTATTGAACTCTTCTTTCAGATCCGCCAGCTCCCGCTGCAGGGCTGCCAGCCGCTCTTTGCTCAAGTTGTCCGTCTCCCGCTTTAATGCCGCCTCCTCGATCTCCATCTGCATGACCTTGCGCTGCAGCTCATCCAGCTCCGTGGGCAGGGAATCCAGCTCCGTCTTGATCAGGGCGCAGGCCTCGTCCACCAGGTCGATGGCCTTATCCGGCAGAAACCGGTCGGTGATATACCGCTGGGACAGCGTGGCCGCGGCCACCAGGGCACCGTCGGTGATCTTTACGCCGTGGTACACTTCGTACCGCTCCTTCAAGCCCCTTAAGATCGAGATCGTGTCCTCCACGGTGGGCTCATCCACCATCACCGGCTGGAACCGCCGCTCCAGGGCCGCGTCCTTCTCGATATA
>DPJQ01000098.1 GCA_003542935.1 Lachnospiraceae bacterium
GCCGGCGTCCGGGAATACTGGATCGTGGATCCCGGCAGGGAGAATATTTTCGTTTATCATATGGAAGAAGATCAGTTCAGCGTCGGGACATATACGTTCCGAGACTGTGTCAGGGCCGGTATATTCGAGGACTTTTCTGTTGATTTTGCCGGATTAGATTTGTAATTTTTATGGAAAAAACCAACCAGGAATATGTTAAGAAAGGATGCTCTATCTATGCCCGCATTACAGCCACAGCCGGAAACAATCACACTGAAGCAGTATGAGGCCCTTCCGGAAGAAAAAAGAGTAGAAGTCTTTGATGGCATTGCCTATGATATGGCCAGCCCTTCACAGATCCATCAGTCAATTTCCATGCAGCTTTCTACTGTTATAAACAACTATCTCCTTCGCAGGAAAAGAACCTGCAGTATATTTAGTGCTCCGTTTGATGTAAAGCTATCGGATAAACCTCTGACAATCGTTCAGCCTGATATCATGATCATTTGCGATAAAAACAAACTGGACGGAAAGAGGTGTAATGGCGCACCTGATTTCATCATTGAAATTGTTTCCCCCGGCAATCCGTCAGATGATTACATCCGGAAAACATTCTACTATAAAAATTACAGTGTCCGGGAATACTGGATCGTGGATCCAAAGCGCCGGATCGTAACAGTCAACTATTTCGAGGGAGACCTGTTAAACATCCAGTATTCTTTCGAATCCACAATCAAAGTTAATATCTATGATGATTTATACATCAATTTCTCCGATATTGCCGATTTGCTGAATATTTAGACCAGGAGAAAAAACCATGCCTTTTGACTTCACAAAACCGCAGCCCCGGATCGCTCCAAAGGCTGCGGTTTTACACGTCTATATCCTTAAATCGCCGTCAATCTCAGAAATTCGTATTCTCCAGATCCACCGTCACCTTATCCAGATGCCAGATCTCATCCACATACTGTTTAATGGTGCGGTCGGAAGTAAACTTGCCGGATTTGGCCACGTTCAGCATGGCCATGCGGGCCCAGCCCTTCTCGTCGCGGTAGGCCTTCTCCACTTTCTGCTGCGCCTCGGCGTAGGACTTGAAATCCGCCAGGATGAAGTAGCGGTCCGCCTTGCCGAACTTGTCAGTCAGCAGAGAATCGTACAGATCGCGGAACATCTCCGTATCGCGGGAGAAAGTGCCGTTGATCAGGGACATCAGCACCAGGCGGATATCCTGGTCCACATTGAAATAGTACTGCGGATTATAGCCGCCGTTGTTCTCATAGTTGATGACCTCGTCGGCCGAAAGGCCGAAGATAAAGGCATTCTCCTCGCCCACTTCCTCCACGATCTCCACGTTGGCCCCGTCCATGGTGCCCAGGGTGGGTGCGCCGTTCAGCATGAACTTCATATTGCCTGTACCGGAGGCCTCCTTGCTGGCCGTGGAGATCTGCTCAGACACATCGGCCGCCGCAAAGATCATCTCCGCGTTGCTGACACGGTAGTTCTCGATGAATACCACCTTGATCTTTCCGCCGATGGAGGCGTCGTTGTTGACCACATCCGCCACAGCGTTGATCAGTTTGATCGTCAGCTTGGCCGTGCGGTAGCCCGCCGCCGCCTTGGCGCCGAAGATAAATGTCCTTGGATAGAAATCCATCTCCGGATGCTCCTTGATCTGTTCATACAGATAGATCACGTGGAAAATGTTCAGCAGCTGGCGCTTATACTCATGGAGCCTCTTTACCTGCACGTCGAAAATGGAACGGGGATTTACGTCAATGCCGTTATGTTCCTTGATGTATTTTGCCAGACGCACCTTGTTCTGATATTTGATATTCATAAATTCCGCCTGGGATTTCGGATCATCCACATAAACGGACAGCTTGTCGAGCTGGGGAAGGTCTGTCACCCACTCGTCGCCGATATGGTCCGTCACCCACTTCGCCAGCAGCGGGTTGCCGTGGAGAAGGAAACGCCTCTGGGTGATACCGTTGGTCTTATTATTGAATTTCTCCGGCATCATCTCGTAGAAATCTTTGAGCTCCTGCTTCATCAGGATATCCGTATGCAGACGGGCCACACCGTTTACGGAGAAACCGCCCACGATGGCCAGATGGGCCATCTTGATCTGTCCGTCATAGATGATCGCCATCTTGCGGAGCTTCTCCATATCGCCCGGATAGCGCATCTGCACCTCGATCAGGAAGCGGCGGTTGATCTCCTCAATGATCTGGTAGATACGGGGCAGCAGGCGGGAGAACAGCTCGATCGGCCATTTCTCCAGGGCCTCGGCCATGATCGTATGGTTGGTGTAGGCACAGGTCTTCGTGGTGATATCCCATGCGGTATCCCAGTCCAGCCCTTCCTCGTCCACCAGGATACGCATCAGCTCGGCCACGCATACGGTGGGATGGGTATCGTTCATCTGGAACGTCACTTTCTCGTAGATCTTGCGGATATCGCTGTGGTTCCTCTTATAACGGTCCACGGCGGCCTGCACGCTGGCGGAAATGAAGAAGTACTGCTGTTTTAAGCGCAGCTCTTTACCGGCATAATGGTTATCGTTGGGGTACAGCACCTCCACCAGGTTCTTCGCCAGGTTCTCCTGCTCCACGGCTTTCCTGTACTCGCCCTTATCAAAAGCGCTCAGCTCGAAATCGTTCACGGCCTGTGCATCCCAGATCCGCAGCGTATCCACCATATGGTTGTTGTAGCCCAGCACCGGCATATCATAGGGAACCGCCAGGACGGACTGGTAGCCCTCCTGCACGTAATGGTTTTTCCTGGTCACCGGGTCATACTCTACCCGCACAAAGCCGCCGAATTTCACCTCTTTGGCATACTCGGGGCGGCGCAGTTCAAAGGGATTCCCGTCTTTCAGCCAGTTATCCGGCACCTCCACCTGATAGCCGTCCTCGATCTTCTGTTTGAACATGCCGTATTTATAGCGGATACCGCAGCCGTAAGCGCAGTAGCCCAGCGTAGCCAGGGAATCCAGGAAACAGGCCGCCAGACGTCCCAGACCGCCGTTGCCGAGGGCCGCATCGGGCTCCTCGTCCTCCAGGGCGTTCAGGTCAAAGCCCAGCTCACTCAATGCCTCCCTGACCTGGTCATAAGCGCACAGGTTGATCAGGTTATTTCCCAGGGCGCGGCCCATCAGAAACTCCATGGACATATAGTACACCATCTTGGGATCCTGTTTCTCAAAAGCATCCTGGGACGCCAGCCAGTCGTCGATAATCACATCTTTTACCGCATAACAGACCGCCTGGAACACCTGTTGGGGAGTCGCCTCCTCCAGGGTCTTCCTGTACAGGGATTTCACATTATCCCTGACATCCTTCTTAAACTTCTCCTTCTCAAACTGTACATATTTTTCCATTGCTGTCTCCTCCTAGTTTTTTTTCACTGCAAGCACAACCTTTTCTTTATTAATATTCCATTCTTTCTCGTAACCTTCCGTTCTGCCGAACACCGTATCCTCCGCCATGACCTCCGACTGGATCTGAGCCTGGTTTTTCTTCATCAACCCCGCAATCCTATCGTTGTCCCTGACAAACACCGTGATCTTATCCATCACCTCAAAGCCGGCCTCCTTGCGCATGGTCTGTACCTTGCTGATGACCTCGCGGACAAAGCCCTCCTCGATCAGTTCCTCGCTCAGGTTGGTATCCAGGACCACCGTCACCGTATTGTCCCCCTCGGAGACATAGCCCTCAAGCTGAGCCGTATCGATCAGCAGATCCGCCTCCTCAAATACAATCTCCTGCCCGTCAAGGGTAAGTGTCAGCTTTCCGGCTCCTTGAAGCTCCGCCATGGCCTTCTGTCCGTCCAGGGCCGCCAGGGCCGGACGGATCTTCCCTAAGAGCTTGCCGTACTTCGGTCCCACAGTCTTTAGCTGAGGCTTGAAACTGTAGCTCACAAAATGTTCTACATCGTCGGTGAAAACCACCTCCTTGACATTCAGCTCATCGGCGATGATCGCCGTAAAGAAATCATCAAGGGCAAAGGGCGCTTTCACATACATCTTTCCGATGGGCTGGCGGTTCTTGATGTTGGCCGTGTTCCTGGCCGCCCGTCCCATGACCACCACCTTCAGAAGCTCCTCCATATCGGCCTCCAGGCCGGGATCGATCCAGGCCTCATGGGCCGTGGGATAATCGCACAGATGCACGCTCTCCGGCGCGGAAGCGTCAATGGAGCATACCAGGTTGCGGTAGATCTCCTCGGTCATGAAGGGGATCAGCGGCGCCGCCAGTTTGGCGATGGTGGTGAGCGCCGTGTACAGAGTCATATAGGCGTTCACTTTGTCCTGCTCCATCCCTTTTGCCCAGAAACGCTCTCTGGAGCGGCGGACATACCAGTTGCTCATTTCATCCACAAATTCCTGCATGGCCCTGGCCGCCT
The DNA here is from genome assembly GCA_003542935.1 of Lachnospiraceae bacterium. Taxonomy (GTDB): domain Bacteria; phylum Bacillota; class Clostridia; order Lachnospirales; family Lachnospiraceae; genus UBA11957. The sequence continues at coordinate 4,384 of DPJQ01000098.1, forward strand.
CGGGGATGCGGTAATTGTCCAGATGGCTGTCCGTATCCTTCACCACCGTATTCAGCCGGGACAACAGCCATTTATCCATCACGGACAGTTTATCATATTCTAAAGTATACCGGGTAGCATCAAATTCGTCAATATTTGCATAAAGCACAAAAAACGCGTAGGTATTCCACAGCGTACCCATAAATTTGCGCTGCCCCTCCTGGACGGCCTTGCCGTGGAAACGGTTCGGCAGCCAGGGGGCGCTGTTGATATAGAAATACCAGCGAATCGCGTCGGCTCCGTAGGTGGCCAGCGCCTCGAAGGGATCCACCGCGTTGCCCTTGGATTTACTCATCTTCTGGCCGTTCTCGTCCTGCACATGGCCCAGCACGATCACGTTCTCGTAGGGGGCCTTATTGAAGATCAGGGTGGACTCCGCCATCAGGGAGTAGAACCATCCGCGGGTCTGATCCACGGCCTCCGAGATAAACTGGGCCGGGAACTGCTGCTCGAAAAGTTCTTTATTCTCAAAAGGATAGTGATGCTGGGCAAAGGGCATGGCCCCCGAGTCAAACCAGCAGTCAATCACCTCTGGTACCCGGTGCATCTCCTTACCGCAGCGGGGGCAGCGGATCGTGATCTCGTCGATATAGGGCCTGTGCAGCTCCACGGTCAGGGCCTTGTCATTGCCGCTCTTCTCGGCCAGCTCCGCCCGGCTGCCGATGGACTCCATATGGCCGCACTCGCACTCCCACACATTCAGGGGCGTGCCCCAGTACCGGTTCCGGGAGATACCCCAGTCCTGGATATTCTCCAGCCAGTCGCCGAAACGACCCTTGCCGATGGACTCCGGGATCCAGTTGACCGTATTGTTATTCCTCACCAGATCGTCCCGCACCGCCGTCATCTTGATAAACCAGGATTCCCGGGCGTAGTAGATCAGCGGCGTGTCGCAGCGCCAGCAGTGGGGATAGTCATGCTCAAATTTCGGAGCGGAGAAAAGCTTGCCCTCCCTGTCCAGATCCTTTAAGATCATCGGGTCGGCCTTTTTCACGAATACTCCCGCGTAGGCGGTATCCTCGGTCATCTCGCCCTTGCCGTTGACCAGCTGGACAAAGGGCAGGTCATAGATGCGCCCCACCCGGGCGTCGTCCTCGCCGAAGGCCGGGGCGATATGGACGATACCGGTGCCGTCCCCCATGGTGACATAGCCGTCGCAGGTCACATAGTGGCCTTTTTTATTCTGTCTGGCCGCGATCTCACCGGCGACGGCAAAGAGCGGCTCATATTCTTTGTATTCCAGATCCTTTCCGACAAAGGTCTCCAGCACCTCATAGGCGGGCTTTCCCTCCTCCGCCAGGCTGCCCAGCACCGTGTCGGCCAGCGCCCGGGCCAGATAGTAGGTGTAGCCGTCGGCTGCTTTCGCCTTCACGTAAGTCTCCTCCGGGTTTACGCAGAGCGCCACATTGGAGGGCAGCGTCCAGGGCGTGGTGGTCCATGCCAGGAAATAAGCGTCCTCTCCCACTACCTTGAAACGGGCCACGGCGGAACGCTCCTTGACCAGTTTATAGCCCTGGGCCACCTCATGGGAGGACAGGGGCGTCCCGCAGCGGGGGCAGTAGGGAACGATCTTGAAGCCCTTGTATAAAAGGCCTCTGTCCCAGATCTGCTTTAACGCCCACCACTCGGACTCGATATAATCATCGTGATAGGTCACGTAAGGGTCGTCCATATCCGCCCAGAAACCGACGGTGCCGGAGAAATCCTCCCACATGCCCTTGTATTTCCAGACGCTTTCCTTGCATTTCCTGATAAACGGGTCTAATCCGTACTCCTCAATCTGTTCCTTGCCGTCGAGCCCGAGCTGCTTCTCCACTTCCAGCTCCACCGGAAGCCCGTGGGTGTCCCAGCCCGCCTTGCGGGGCACAAAATATCCCTTCATCGTGCGGTAGCGGGGGATCATATCCTTGATGACGCGGGTCTCCAGATGCCCGATGTGGGGTTTGCCGTTGGCGGTCGGAGGGCCGTCATAAAAGGTGTAGGTCTCCCCCTCCTTCCGGCTGTCCATGCTCTTTTGAAAAATGTCATTGTCACGCCAGAACTTCTCGATGTTCTTTTCACGCTCCACGAAATTCAAATTCGCGTCCACCTTGTTGTACATGCTCATCCATCCTTTCTTTTTCTTCTCCGTTAAAAAAAACCCGTCCTGTAAAAGGACGGGTACACTTTCCGTGACTCGCTGACCACCTGTTACGTCATACGCCCGCATGCAGCGCCAAAACCTGTACGGGATATATGGTCTCCGGTAACGCCGGAAGCTGCGTTGGAACCTACCAGACGCTTATGCCGCTTAGCAGGTCGTTTGGTCCCACAACTCGGAAGGGATATTCAACTGCTCTTACTCGCACCGGTCTCCCACCGCCACCGGCTCTCTGTCGCTTTTCCGGGCAGCCTACTGTCTTCGTCACTGTCTTTGTCTGTCTGCTTGCATTATACGGCGCTGCCGCGGTGATTGTCAAGAATAAAATTGCGATTCATCCCCTCGCGCCAAACGTGGGTTTTTCCCCCGCTTCATCGCCCGTCAGGCGGATCACATTCCCGTAACCGTCGATCGCCCTTCTGCATTTTGCCTCCGCTTCCTCCAGAGAAGGACCTTCCTCTTCCGCTTTGGACAGGGAGCCGTGTTCCCGTTCATATTCCGCATCCGTGGGCAGCGCCCCATAGGCCTCGCTTTCCATAAAGCGCCGCCTTATGCTCCTGACGGCGGAAAGCCTCGCATCCTTAAACAGGGCATATTCCACCTTGCTCTCCATCGGCATTGCCGCATTGCTTTCCACCATCTGATGGCCGGTGTAGATCAGATCCAGCCTCTCCTCCGCCGCGCGTTCCACCTCTTCCACCGTCCGGCAGCGCAGGAGCCTTTCTTCGAACTTTTCGTTTTCATACACGACGGACCGGACCTTTTCCCAGGACTCCGGATCGTTTTGTTTCAAATATTCTTCTTCCTCCTCCGCCGGATCCAGCCCGTCCTGCAGCTTTTCATAGACGGACCGGTAAACAGGCGCTTCCACATCCAGCGTCACCTGCCCCTCGCCTTTCCACAGCATATTGAGTGCGGCCTGACGCCGTATTCTGTCCTGTATATCCTCTCCCCCTGTCTGTCCATGCAGCTTCCAGCGCATGTACATTTCCTGCACCTTACTCTGACTGATATTCACATCCTGCATATCGTTGCATCCCTTATAATCCAATCACCGGCTCCCGTTTTATACTTTATCGCGTTTTCAGTATAACATGAAAATTCCCTGCGGTCAAAAGTTCCTTGCGTTCTTTCCTTTCATAGAGTACACTTATAGTAACAGTCCGGACCTGTCTGAACTGTTACCATATATAATAGCACAAAAATGTGTCATCCATGTGTTTTTGGATTAACCCGGACATTTTTTTGAAAAGGAGAACCCTATGAAAGACAAAAACAATGACAGCCGTCTCACAAAGGCGGAAAAAAGCTGGATTCTGTATGATGTAGCCAATTCCGCCTTTATCATGATTGTCACGGCAACCATCCCCATCTTCTTCGCCGGCCTGGTGGAAAAGGCGGGGATGGA
>DPJQ01000135.1:0-7079 GCA_003542935.1 Lachnospiraceae bacterium
GGCTTTTTTATAATTTTCCTTCCTTGAACCGCCTGATCATCTCCCTGGTCAGGCTGCTGTGGTCGGGAATCTCCGGAATCTCCTCCGGCAGAAGCCAGACTGCCTCGGCGAGCTCGTGGCGGTCCAGATCAATCTTGTGGGCGCCGTCCAGGCTGGCCGTGTAGGCCAGCATCAGATTTCCGGCAAACCCCCAGGGCTGGCTGCCGTAATAGCGGATATCCCTGACACGGATACCTACCTCCTCTAAAAGCTCCCGCTGCACACACTCCTCGGCAGTCTCCCCGATCTCCACAAAGCCGGCCACCAGCGCGAAATGGGCGTTCTCCCGCCCCGCATATTTCGTGAGCAGCAACCGTTCACCGTCCGTCACCGCCACGATGACCGCCGGAGCGATCCGCGGAAACATCAGATTCCCACAGGACGGGCAATACATCATGCGCTCCGTCCCGTGGTGCACCGCCTTCTTCCCGCACCGGCCGCAAAACTGCACCGACTGGTACCACTGATGCAGATGGATCCCCGTCATCCCCGCAAAGGCCTCCGCCCGGGGAACGGCATCCCGAAGCTGCTCCCAGCCCATAAAGCAGGCGCTGCCGATCCCAGGTGCCTGCATCTCTCCGAGAAAATACGTGCGGCCGCTGATCGAGAAAAGATAGACCATCCGCCCCACCTGTCCCTCCACGTCCCTATACCGCGGGTAAGAGATCCCGTCCGCCCCCTCGCACACCAGGATCTCCCGCCCCCGGACAAACAACACCCTGCTGTCCCCCTCCGGCTTCCGATCCCGATACTGATTATCCATCACTTCCGGCATTATCTCGTGTATCATCGCTGCGTACCTTCTTTCCTTTTATAAAATGCGTAACCGCATACCTGCGTTCTCTGTCGTCCAAACCATTATAGCCACACCCTTTCGCCTATTTCAAGGAAATTTTAGTTGCGTATTTCCTCTATCTGTGGTATCTTTTTTATTGTTTAAAACACTAACGTATAAAACTTTAAAACATGAAAGCGAGAGGAACCTATGCTAAAAGTAATTTTACTGGTAATCTACTTCGCAGTGCTGGTGGGTATCGGCCTGTACTGCCGCAAACACGCCACCGATGTGGACGGCTTTGTGCTGGGCGGACGTTCCGTGGGCCCCTGGCTGACAGCCTTTGCCTATGGCACATCCTACTTTTCCGCCGTGGTGTTCGTCGGATACGCCGGACAGTTCGGGTGGAAATATGGCATTGCCGCCACATGGGCAGGTATCGGTAATGCCATCATCGGCTCCCTGATGGCCTGGGCGGTACTGGGTCGCCGTACCCGCATCATGAGCCAGCATCTGGACTCGGCCACCATGCCACAATTTTTCGGAAAACGCTTTGGGAGCAATCCCTTGAAGATCGGAGCCTCGGTGATCATCTTTATCTTCCTGATCCCCTACACGGCTTCCCTGTACAACGGCCTGTCCCGTCTCTTCGGTATGGCCTTCAACATCGATTACTCTGTCTGTATCATCCTGATGGCTGTGCTGACCGCTATCTATGTGATCGCCGGGGGCTACATGGCCACCGCCATCAACGATTTCATCCAGGGTATCATCATGCTGGTGGGCATCGTCACCATCATCGGCGCGGTATTGGCCGGCAAAGGCGGCTTTATGGCCGCCCTGGACGGCCTGGGCCGGATCACCGACGAGACCGTATCCACCACGCCGGGTATCTTTAATTCCTTTTTGGGGCCCGACCCGCTAAACCTTATGTTTGTCGTGATCCTGACCTCCCTGGGTACCTGGGGACTCCCCCAGATGGTACAGAAATTTTACGCCATCAAAAATGAGAACGCCATCAAAAAAGGCACCATCATCTCCACCATCTTTGCCCTGGTGGTGGCCGGCGGCTGCTATTTTCTGGGCGGCTTCGGACGGCTTTTCTCGGATCAGATCGACGTGGCCGCCAACGGATTCGACTCCATCATCCCCACCATGCTCTCGGGCTTAAGCCCCATGCTGATCGCCCTGGTGGTGATCCTGGTGCTGTCCGCCTCCATGTCCACCCTGTCGTCCCTGGTGATCGCCTCCAGCTCCACGCTGACCATTGACTTCATCAAAGACACCTTGATCAAAAACATGGACGAGAAAAAACAGGTGCTGTACATACGGGTGCTGATCGTGGTTTTCATCGCCATCTCCGCGATGCTGGCCCTGATCCAGTACAAGAGCAACGTGACCTTTATCGCCCAGCTCATGGGAATTTCCTGGGGAGCGCTGGCGGGAGCCTTCCTGGCGCCGTTTATGTATTCCCTGTACGGCAAGTGGGTGAGCCGCGCCTCCTGCTGGGTATGTTTTATCTTCAGCTCCGTGTTGATGGTAGCCAATATCTTCTTCCGCAGCTCTTTCCCGACGATCATGCAGTCGCCGATCAACTGCGGTGCCATCGCCATGCTGGCCGGACTGGTAATCGTCCCCGTCGTCAGTGCCTTCACACCGAAGCCGGACAAAACTCTGGTGGAGGAAGCTTTTGCCTGCTACGACAAAGAAACTATGGTTTCCCAGAAAACGGCACTGGGAAAATAAATTTGCCCTCCTTTTTATTTAATACCCTTGACGGGGCCATGAGGATTCGCTCTTTACGGCGAATTCCCATGGTTTTTTGCATTCCCCGCCTCTTTCGGCATCCGTTCGCCATTCGGCTGAACTGTTACGGCCCACCACCTTTTTTCTTCTCCGTTTTTCAAACATCCACTTGACATGCCGCTAAAATGTCTTCACAATAGAGAGACACTATTACAGACAACCGGAGAAAGATCTTATGAAAAACACAAACCGACTGGCCTTTGCCCGGGGGATGCGGGACGGCATCCCTATCGCCCTGGGCTATCTGGCCGTAGCATTTACTCTGGGCATCGCAGCCAAAAATGCCGGGTTCACCGCCTTCCAGGCCATGCTGGCCAGCTTGACCAACAATGCTTCCGCCGGGGAATTTGCCGGATTCACCCTGATCGCAGCGGGCTCCGGCTACCTGGAGGTAGCCGTTATGGAACTGGTGGCAAACGCCCGGTATCTTCTGATGTCCTGCGCCCTGAGCCAGAAGCTGTCGCCGGATACCCCGCTGCTCCACCGTTTTCTGATCAGTTACGATGTGACCGACGAGATCTTCGGCATCTCCATGGCCTATCCCGGCAAGCTGAATCCCTTTTACTCCTACGGCGCTTTTGCGGTAGCCATCCCGGGCTGGGCCGGCGGCACCTTCCTGGGCGTACTGATGGGCAGCCTGCTTCCCGCCAATATCGTGCGGGCACTGAGCGTGGGGCTCTACGGTATGTTCCTGGCCATCATTGTTCCCCCGGCCAAAAAAAGTCGGATTCTTGCCGGAGTAATCCTGGTCTCCATGGCAGCCAGTTTCGCCTTCACCCGGCTCCCCGGCATATCCGCCCTGTCCTCCGGCACCCGGACGATCCTGCTGACCGTTCTGATTGCCGGCGGCGCAGCCATACTATTTCCCCATGAGGAGGAACAAGATGAGCCATAACATTTATCTCTATATCCTGGTCATGGCCGGGGTCACTTATCTGATCCGTATGCTGCCCCTGACGCTGATCCGAAAAGAGATCAAAAATAAAACGATCCGCTCTTTTCTATATTATGTCCCCTATGTAACACTGGCCGTGATGACCTTTCCGGCCATCCTCTCCGAAACCGGCAGCGTCTGGTCCGCCTGGGCTGCCCTGGCCACCGGCATCTTCCTGGCCTGGACGGGAAAGAGCCTGCTGCAGGTATCGGTCAGCGCCTGTGTGGTGGTATTCATATTGGAATTGATTTTATTGTGATAGGGGTGGCTGGAAGAAAGGGAATCTGTTATAATCAGTTAAACGCCACAGGCCACGGCGCCTGTTTTATGCAAAAGAAAACAAGCGAGGTATATCCGATGACACAGCAAAACACGACGGAAAAAGATCACAGGCAAAACAGATATAACGATGCGGGCCAGGAAAACCGCCCGCACAAAAAGCGCAGACGCAGGAAACCCGCCTCGGAGGACAGACAGTATTCCATGTCCCGGCCTGAGCCGGCGACAGGCACAGCCGCCGAGCCGGAACCGGCTGTCGCTTCCCAACCGGAAACGGTACAAAACACCGTCCCTCCGTCGGAAACGGTACAGATCGCAGCTTCACAGCCGGAATCAGCGCAGGAAACGGCAGAGCAGCCCATGGAGAGCCCCGCCGCCGCACCGGAGACAACCATGGCGGAAAGTATGGATTATCAGGCTGCCTATCAGGAAATCTACCGGGATATCCTGGAGAACCTGCGTTCCTTCTCCCCCTCCGACCAGGTGGCCTGCAACATCACGGAGGAGCATATCAGCGAATACCTGAGCAACAGCCATGCCGAAAAAGTAATGCAGTTTAAAGAACGCCGCGAAAAACGATTTTTCGCAGCGTTGGAACTGATTGCCGTACTTGCCGCCGTTGTCTTGGTGATCCACTATCTTCAGAACAACTCGGCCATACTGGTCAACATTTTATACATCATCGCCGGTCTCGGCGCTTTATTTCTGTGGAAATTTCAGCCAAGAAATGATGACAGGACAGACAATAGCTCCGATACGGAGGAACCGTGAAAAAGGCAACATACGGGCAGGCTTCTCCGGAACCTGTCCGTACATTTATTTTCCTGGGGGACAGCATCACCGACAGCGGCCATCTCTGGGACGACGATCCCCGCTGTCTGGGACAGGGCTATGTGCGCAAGATTGCCGATAACCTGTCGGATCCTTCCTGCCGCTTGGTCAATCTGGGGCAGGAAGGTTTTACCACAGGGGACGTCCTGCGCCTGCTGCGGCGGGAGGAACAGGCCCTGGCAGACCTTCTGTGCCGGCCCGAAACCTCCTCCAAAGCCCCATGCCCGTGCCAGACAGACACCCATTGTGTTTCCCTGCTCATTGGTGCCAATGACCTGTCCGTTGCCGTTTATGCGGATCCTTCCTGGATCCCCGACAGATTTGCCGCAAACATCCATGAGATCCTTTCCCTGATCCGCTGTTTTCACACAGGCCCTCTGTTTGTCATGGAGCCCTTTCTTTTTCCCACGCCATCGGAGCACCGGCACTGGTTTCCCCTTCTGGACAAGGAGCACCGGATCCTCCGGGAAGCAGCCGGACAGTACGGCTGCCTGTACCTGCCCCTCCAGAATATACTGAACCGGGCCGCGGCCAAACAGGGAGAACGCCTGATCACGCCCGACGGTATCCACCTCACCGGGGAGGGAAACCGCATCGTGGCCGGAGAATGGCTGAAAGCCTACTCCGCCGCTTTCTTTTCCTGACGTTTTCTGCGGGTCATAAGCCCGCCGATGCGCCCGGTCTCCTTGGCGGACAGTGTTTTCCATCCGTTCTCCAACACCCTGTCCAACAGACCCAGCTCCTCGGCAATCTCATATTTCATCCGTTCCTCTTTTGACATATTGTGTAAATCCGGTTTCTCATCTTTTTTACTCATACAGTCATCCTCACTTTCCCCTTGAGTATGGCCTGTTTTTTCCATTCTTATACATATTTTCTTTCCCGGCTCTTGTATTTATCACTGTTTATGTTATACCAATTTTCAAATATCCCACACATCAGACCAGTTACCAAAGCATGACCGCAAAAAAAGACTGCCACTGCCCAAAATACCTTTGGGAGTGGCAGCCTTTTTACCTGTGGGCAGCTCCATCAATCTTCCTGGGGCATGATGATCGCCGCCACCACGTAGGCCAGGATCCCCGACCCGCCCATGGCGGAGAAGATCACCCAGCCCAGCCTCACCAGGGTGGGATCGATGCAGAAATAGTCCGCGATACCTCCGCATACGCCACAGATCATACCGTTTCTGGAACGGCGCAGTCTTTTTTCTTCGTACATAAGTCTTACCTCCTGTTTCATCAATCCTGTTTCTCAAAGTCTATATCAATATTGCCCATATTGCTCTTAGCTTCTATCTGTCCGGTGGGATTATGACCAGGGCCCTCGTCCCCATCCTCTACCGCGATGTCTCCCAGATTGGACGTGGCGGATACGTCATAGTCGTTGCGTTTTCCCTCAAAGGTCACATCCATATCCCCCATATTGCTGTTCAATACGGCTGTCGGCACCCAGGCTGCCTGCTTTATAGTGACATCGGCGGCATTGGCCTTGACCTCCATTTTTTCCCTGGCCTGCAGTCTGCCCTCGATATCGATATCGGAGGCATTCGCTTCGACTGTCACGATATCCGCTGCCAGATTCCCGGCGGTAATCTTTCCGCCCGTTCCCGTCAGTGTGACTTTTTTAAACGCATATCCTGCGGGAATCCTCACCTTTGTCACGGGTTCGTCTCCCGACCAGCCTTTCCAGTCATCCCGGATCGTCAGCGTCCCCTCCTCCAGCTTCGCCTCCGTGGCTTCCGAGGAGGATTCCACGAGAATTTCTTCCCCGCTCCCCTCAAGAATCTCCACAGATCCGGCCGTCACATAAATAGAAAGATTCTCTACATCCGCAAACCCGACCCCCTCTTTGGCAATCCCCTCCGTTCCTTCTGTGCTTTTACTTTTCTTCGCTGTCCGTCTGACCGCAGAGAAGCCGGCTATACGGCGGACGACACCGTTTTTCCAGAAATTCAAAGGTATCTCCCCGCCTATGCGGCTGACCTCCTCAAAGCTCCCTCCCAGCACAAACCCGGCCCCCATGCAGCCCGCACCGGCCAGCACAAACAGCAGGGAACAAATAAGAAAAACCCGTATGGCGATCTTCATGCCCGCTCTCCTCCTTTCTTCCTGAACCGCTTTACAGTCGCCACAATGCCCTCAAAAAAGCGGCACACATACCGCCACAGGGCTGGCAAAAAACGGAATGCCACCAGGGTGAACAGGATGAACAGCAGCATCCCGGCCGCCATGCAGAAAAATCCGCTTCCGATGATCAAAAGCCCGCTTCCTGCATAGGCCGCCATCTTGATGGAGCCATAGATGACCAGCCCCACACCGGCAATGACCAGCGCCGCCCCGCTGACGGAGGTACCCAGCACCAGGGTACACAGGAACGTCAGAATACCTATACCCAGCCCCAGCAGCCCCCCGC
>DPJQ01000135.1:7362-8048 GCA_003542935.1 Lachnospiraceae bacterium
CAGCCCCAGCAGCCCCCCGCCGATACCGGTGATGAGCGGCGAGCAAAACACTATGGCAATAATCACCAGCGCCAGTGTACTCCTCCTGTCCAGCTTCCGCTTCCCCGGCTTCCGGCGTTCCATGGGCCTCTGGTACTGTTTCTGGTCGGCAGTCTCCGTATAACCGGCCTCTGTGTACTCACCGTCCGCCCCGTCATCTTTCAGATCCTTGATGATCCGCCTGGCCGCCTGCCTGGGCGAGCCCAGACGCTCGATCACCTCGGCCTCCCCCTCCGGCCCGGCCGTGTCAAAATACTCTTCAAAAAACGAGAGCGCCTCGCTCCTCTCCTCCGGAGGCAACTCGGAGAGCAGCTGCTCCAGCTCGCACATAAATGTAACTCTGTCCATTATTCTCTCCCCTCAAATAGTTTCGTAATCTTGGTAGAATAGCTGATCCACTCACCCCGATACATCTGAAGCTGGGCCGCACCCCTGTCTGTCAGCTTGTAGTATCTGCGGTTCCTGCCGCCGTATTCCATATCGTAAGCCATCAGACAGCCGTCCTTTTGCAGCCTCCTGAGCACCGGGTACAGCGTGGACTCCGACACCTCCAGCGCCCGGCGCACCTCCTGCGTGATCCTGTAACCGTATGTTCCTTCCCGCTCCCTGGATATGACCGCCAGCACAATGGCATCCAGCAGCGAAGC
>DPJQ01000226.1:0-6167 GCA_003542935.1 Lachnospiraceae bacterium
GGGGCTTAATGAATGTTCAGTTAATATCATCCACGGAATCACTCATCAGCCCCTCCAGGGTCTCTTTTTCCTCCCTGGTCAGCCGGATTTTCCGTCCGCTCTTCCCCCATGCCGCATCCCCGAGGTACAAAGTCCGGATCTCCCTGACATTTTCCGGTATCTGACATACATACTCCGGCATCTCCTCTCTTGTAGTCGCAATGGCCCATACCACAAACTCCACATCCTGGAACTGGCTGCAAAGCGTCCGTACCCAGCTGGAGACACCTCCCGGAATATAGGGATAGCTCCCCTCACAGATCAAACATACCCGCATGCTTTATTTTTCCTCCTCAAGTATGATCATCCCATGATTTTCCTGAATGCGCAGCAGATAGTATCCGTTTCCCACTTCTTGACAGTTCAAGCCGTCGGCATCCGCAATACGGCTGTCTGTATGATAAAAGAATGCCTGCCCCTTCACGGCGCTGCTGCAATTAATCTCCATGCGGCTGCCGTTCTTTATCCAACCGTAATCCATACCCTGATAGCTCTTCACATCGCTCCCTGTCTGGGATAATGTCCTGCCTTCCAGCCAGGGTACCCGGGCAAGGATTTCCGATTCAAAAAGGCCGATCTGCCGCTTACCCGAATCCCAGACAGCCGTGTCCCCGTCACTGACAAGCAGCATACTGCCATCGAACACATGGGAAACCATGCCATAGGCCCCCAGGACAGAGCAGATGGCAAACAGATTGCCGTCCTCCATGGTATTTCCTGTAGTCGCAGCGGGAAATACGGTGCGCCCATCCTCCCAGGAAAGCCGTGTATCGCGGCTTCCCAGCATCCCCCGGACGAACCGGATGTCCGCACCCGGCACATCCAGCATTTCCGGGGAAAAACTGTCGGTTTCCATGGCCAGGCCCTGAACGGTGTAACCCGGGAAAACACCGGAGAACCGTTCGATAAATTCCTCGTTAAACACGACGTCCCCATCCTCCTGGCAATTGGCAGCATAGGCCAGCTCCCCGCCCAATTGCAACACCGATCTGCCGATGGACGCGAACAACTCGCCGTCGCTCTCCCCGAAACTCCCCTCAGAACTTGCTGCCGCCAACATACCGGAAGTATATGGCGTATCCGTGCGGAGGGAGGCCCCCTGAAAGGCAGGCCACACCACATCCTGGACAAAGCCATCCGCGGAATAGCCGTACACTCGCCTGCACAGCTCGTCATCGGCAGGCGTAATCATGGGAAAATTGTCAAGAAATACGGCCTTCACCCCTAAAACCGGATAGACAAAATCAGGCAGCAGTGCGCCGATGGCCCCTGTCAGAAGCCCCATACAGCGGATGTCGGTGAGAAATGTCCCGTTAATCAGGCAGACGTTTCCCTTCTGCCAGACGTATGTATAAAAGATGGGGATGCCGTCTCCCGCATCCCGTATGTAAACAGACGCTTCGTCGCTGACTTTGATCCGGGCGGAACCGCTGCTTCCGTCATAACAAGCCTGTTCCGGCTGGACGGGAAGCAGGGGCTTTTCAAAAACCAGATCATGGTAATCTTCCCCCGCAGATTTTTCCCGGATGCCAAATGCCGGCCACAGGAGTGCGTCCTCATCCCCTCCCGCAAGGCCCGCTGCCAGAATAACCCGGCCTCCACCGGCAATGAACTCCTCAAGCTCATTAATGTCTGCATAGCGGCTGACGAAACCGTCACAAAAAATGACCAGATCCCGCTCCTTTACTTTACCCACGTCCAGATGCCCTTCCCCGGCCACGGTGAGACGGAGATCCCCGCAGAGCTGCCGGACATTATCATAAATCTCCCCACTCCGCCCGTCTCCGGAATCCCCCAGAATCCAGACCCTGGGCCTATCTCCTTCGTCTACCTGCCTCGTTTCCATAAACTCCCGTTCCGGGACAGGTGAGCTTTGGATCTGAACGCCCGTCGGACGGCTTTCATTTATACTGTAAATCAGAAAAATACTCCCCAGGGCAATGACTGTCAGGACAATATACAGTAGCCGTTTGAATGATAACATGCTTCCACCCCTTGTATTTATACTCCACGCCTCAATGAATAGTAACGTCAGTTGTCCATTGCCGCTCCGGCCAGGCGGTTCATCCAATAGCGCAGCTGCTCCAGCCCTTTGGGCGAGAGACGGATCTGCTTATTTTTACGCAGGTCATCCAGAAGTTCCTCAAATTTCTGCCGTTCTCCCGTCCGGTAAAACATTTTCAGCATATCCTGATAGGCTGCCTCGCTCCGCATCCGGCCCGCATGTCCCCGCCAGAGAATTTCCGCATCCGCGTACCGGCCAAGTTCCACCAGAGAATTTAAATATTCCTCGTACTCCCTCAGGGAAACCTCACTTTCCCCGGTTTCGATCTGCCCCTGCACCAGTCCGCATAAATGTTTTCGGTAAGCACTTTGCTCCCTGGCAGAAAGGACGCCGCTGGCCAGCATCTCCGTCAAAGCCTCACAGGCTGCGTGGTATTTCTCCGGATTGCCGGGGTCCTGCTCATAATCCCTGCGGCACTCCAGCCACCGCGCCTGCCCAAGGCGGTATATCTCCATCTTCGCCGCCGCCACATAATGGGCCGACTCCGAATCCTCGTCTCGCTCTGCCGCCAGAAGAATCCTGTAATTCTCTTTCAGGTTCTTCTTCAGCTGTTTCAGCAGAAGAGCCCGTTTTTCCGTGTTTTCACCAACTGCCATGGCATCCTCCACCGGCACCACGTTCAGCGCCTCCCGCACATCGGGATGCTCCGGCTGCCGGTCAATCTCAAAAGTATGCGTCAGAACGGCCTCCCGGTCGACCCCCACTTTTTCCAAAAACGCCTGGATCAGTCCCGGCAGATAATAGATGAGAAATCCAAGCCCCGGAAGGAAAATGAAGAAAGCCACAGCCCCGGCCCGGTGGATTATCTTTACGACGGTATACGCTGCCGCCCTTTGCCGGTCTGCCGCTTTTGTACTTCCGTCCCTGGGATGATTTACATAATACCATTCGAGGAAATCGTCATGCATTTCTTCTCCCCGCCTGCGGGCAAGGACTGCTTCCTTTTTATCGGCATAAGAACCCAGATAATAGGTTTTTCCCTTGAAAGTGATCTGTGCGGCCCACCTGTCGTTCCTCCGGTTCAGATAAACGCCGGTATGTCCGCTGGTATTGCTGGCAATCAGCCGGTTTCTTGTGGTTTCTAAAACGGTTACCGAGGTGCCATCAATCAGCTTCAAATTGTCCCGGTAAACCTCCGCCTGGAGGCAGCCGCAGCTTCTGGTCTTTCCTGTCTGAAGCAGCGTCTGCCCCACAACAGTCTCCCTCCCGCAATCGCATACGCACTTCCAGCGGTGCATACCTCCCCGCTTCCCGGCATATGCCGTCACGGTCAGACGTCCAAAGCGTTTCCCGACATAGTCCTTCCTCGCGGGATGGCCAAGACAGCCGCAGCTCTTCCGGTATCCGGCAGTCAACTGATGGAGCGGGGCATGAACCTCGCCGCCGCAGTCACAACGGCACAGCCAGACTGCACTGCCCCGTATGACCTGGCCGTCGGGCTTGATGGCAGTCAGCTTACCGAAACGCATACCGGCAATATCCCGCTGCCCCGGCTTGACTTTTGACACACAGCCGCAGTCTGTCACGGTCTGCCTCTGCAGGCAGCGGGTGTCCAGCATGATCTCACCGCCGCAGTCACAGCGGCACAGCCAGACCATATAGCCTCCTTTTCGTTTTTCCGTGGGGGCGGTTATGGTCAATCTGCCGATACGGCAGCCCACGCCGATCAACGGCCGAATTTCTTTTTTCCGTCCTGATATTTTTTTCTCTGTCAATCCGATGCACACTCCCTGGTATTGAAAACGGAACTAATGGTACATATAGCTGTAGTAGTTCCCAACATCTTCACCCGCATCGGATTTCGCCGCGGGACGGACAGAAACCCCACCCGTCAATCTCCGGCAAACGGACAGGCGGCCCGCCCATATTCTCGCAGAATTGGTTATTCTGCAAAGGCCAGACGCTTTTTTGTGTTTCCGGCATCCCGCATATCGTTCCATGTTTTTGGGCACAGCAAAAAAGCCAGACATTCAATCCTGATGATGTCTGGCTTCTATAAAATTGCCTATCCGGCGGCATCTTTTTCATGGCAGGGATACCGCCGCCTTGATCGCACAGGGCAGGAAACTATCATGTCAGGCCGACCCGGGATGCCGGCTGCCGGAACAGACATAAAAAACGGGCAAAAGCAATTGGCTTTCACCCGTCTTTTTCTTCATCTCCTAAATGGATATTCTTTAATACCCGGCCAACCAGGTATACATTTCCTCATATTGCTTTGCCGAATTCCCCCAGGAAAAGTCGGCTTTCATCCCCCGCTCCACAATCTTATTCCAGTCTTTTTTGTGGTCGTAGTAGATCTGCTCCGCGTACCGGATGGCGCCCAGCATTTCATGGGCATTGTAATTGGTAAAGCTAAAGCCCGTGCCGGTTCCCTCATATTCATTGTAGGGCTCCACCGTATCCTTCAGCCCGCCCGTCTCGCGCACGATAGGCACCGTGCCGTAGCGCAGGCTCATGAGCTGGCTCAGCCCGCAGGGCTCAAACAGCGACGGCATAAGGAAAGCGTCGCAGGAGCCGTAGATCTGATGCGAGAGCTCATTGGAGTAGTAAATATTCGCAGATACCTTCTGATCGTATTTCCATGCAAAATGACGGAACATGTTCTCGTAACGTTCCTCACCTGTACCCAGCACCACAAGCTGGATACTGTCCTGGCATAATTCATCCATGATATAGGCAATCAGGTCAAATCCCTTCTGGTCTGTCAGACGGGATACCACGCCGATCATCATGGCTTTGGGGTCCACAGCGAGGCCCAGCCTCTTTTGCAGATCCGTCTTATTTTTCACTTTCTCCTTCCTGAAATTGCTGACCGAAAAATTCTTTGTGAGAAAACTGTCGGTCGCCGGATTCCACTCTTCGTAATCCAGGCCGTTCACGATACCCCTGAGGCTGTTGCTGCGGGCATTCATCAACCCATCCAGCCCCTCGCCATAGAACGGCGTCTTGATCTCTTCCGCATAGGTGTTGCTCACGGTGGTGATGGCATCGGCATAAACCAGGCCACCCTTGAGATAGTTGGCGTCATGATCCTTCTCCAGCTTGTCCGGGGTAAAGAAATAGCTGGAGAGCCCGGTAATGCTCTTCACTGTCGGAATATTCCATACGCCCTGGAATTTCAGATTGTGGATCGTCATGACCGACTTGATGCTGCGGTAATACTCATCGGCCGCAAAACGTTCTTTCAGATATACGGGAATCAGGCCTGTCTGCCAGTCATGGCAATGGATGATCTCAGGATGAAAACCAACCACCGGCAAAATAGACAGCACGGCTTTGGAAAAGAAAGCATATTTTTCCAGATCCCAGGGCATACCCGCATAGATACCGCCCCCGCTGAAATGTTCCTCATTATCAATGAAATAGAATTTGACTCCTTCATATTCCATCTCAAAAATACCCACATACTGCTGCCGCCAGTTCAGATCCATATAAAAATTCGTGATATACTGCATCTGATCTTTGAATTCCTGCCGAATAGCCGCATATTTCGGAATGACCACCCGCACGTCAAAGTATTCTTTCGGAAAATATTTTGGCAGAGACCCCACTACGTCGGCAAGCCCTCCTGTTTTGATGAAGGGAGTTGACTCTGAGGCCGCAAAAAGTATATTTTTCATAAAAAACCTCCGTTTTTTTCTTTAAATTACCATTATTATACCTCATTCGTCTGCCAAAATAAAGTGTTATCTTCGTAACGATCTAATATATCCGCACATGTTTGCGCAGACCATGACATAGGATCCTGTAATGTGAAATTTTAAAGTGTACGATACTCCAGCCGTATTTTATCCGCAATCAGGGCAATGAACTCCGAATTCGTAGGTTTGCCCTTGCCGGAATTGACTGTATAGCCAAACATTTCATCTATGGCATCCAGTTTTCCTCTGCTCCAGGCCACCTCGATAGCGTGACGTATAGCCCTCTCTACCCGGCTTGGCGTGGTCTGGTGTTTTTTAGCGATCGTGGGATACAGAATCTTTGTGATCGAATTCAGCATCTCCATATCGTTGACTGACATGATGATCGCATCCCTCAGATACTGGTATCCCTTGATATG
>DPJQ01000226.1:6454-7040 GCA_003542935.1 Lachnospiraceae bacterium
CCCTTGATATGGGCGGGAACACCGATCTCATGGATTACATTCGTCACATCCATCTCCAAATTGCGTTCCAAAAGCTGCATCACATGCTCCGAGCTGGATTTTGCGGCCAGTTTAGGAACGCTGCCACGCACACCATGCTTCAGATTTTTGATACGCCTGATAACCATGTCATTATCAAATGGCTTTAAAATATAATAATATGCGCCAAGGCTAAAGGCATCTTCTGTAATCCTCTCCTGGCTCACCGCCGATACGACGATAAACACGGGGTGCTTTTTCATGGAATCGTCCCTGTTGATCCGTTCCATGACTGTAAGCCCGTCCTCTTTTGGCATAATAATGTCCAGCAGTACAACATCCGGTTCTTTCTCTTTGATAATATCGTAGATATCCTTTCCGTTATCTGCCTGTCCAACGAGTTCCAATTCATTGTCGCTTTCGATCATGGAGCCCAGCATATGTATCATGCGCTCATTATCATCGGCAATCGCGACTTCAATTTTTTCCATATTTTCCCTCCAGCTCGGATTGACAACGGCTGTCTGCTCTTTCACAGCCGCGTGATTTTCAAAAAACGAAGGGCGCC
>DPJQ01000226.1:7355-7552 GCA_003542935.1 Lachnospiraceae bacterium
TCAAAAAACGAAGGGCGCCCCCGCAGATTTCTCTGCGCTGTATACATTTTAGATTATAGTTTTGACCTCCGTTCAATTCAAGTATATCATCCAAATAAAGAGAAAAATCGACCGACAACTTTCTTCATTTTGCGACAGTTCGATTTTATTCTGCGGTTTTTTCTCAAATTTTTTCTGTTTAAGAAATTAGTTTTTTT
>DPJQ01000060.1 GCA_003542935.1 Lachnospiraceae bacterium
AATATATCTGGCCGGAGGCATAGCGGCGGGCATGTCGGCCAGTAGCGCCGTGACGAACGCGGCCCGGAAACTTGTCGGCGATGCAAAAAAAGCCGCAAATAAGGAGGCCGGCATCCACAGTCCCAGCCGCGTGTTCCGCGACCAGGTGGGCCGTTTCATCCCCGCGGGCATGGCCCTGGGTATGCTGGCCGGCGGGAAAGAGGTATGGCAGGCGTCCAGAGGCCTGGCAAAGGCCTCGCTGGATGCCGCCAAAGAAGAGCTGGAGATCCATTCCCCTTCGGCGAAATTCAGAAATGCTGTCGGCAAACAGATCGCCAGGGGTACGGCTTTCGGCATATCGGCGGGGAAGGGCGAGGCCGTCAAAGCCTCAAAAAGCCTGGCAAAGGACGTGTATGAATCGGCAGTTTCCTGGGTGGATGCCTACAGGGCCAGCCATAGGATTTCCCTGGAAGATGAAAAATATTTCTGGGAGCAGCTGGCAGGGACGGTCAGGAAGGGTACGGATGGGTATAAAAAGGCCATAAAAGAGATGAACGCCATAGATAAATTTGAGGCTGCGGTGAACGGCAAAGTGAAAAGCGGCTTCGGCGTCTCCAAAACTACGAAATCCGGGAAAAAGACTAAAAAGAAATCCACCTCGGATTACCAGGCCGACGTGGTCTCCGCCGCACAGCAGTGGATGAACAACTATAAGGTGATCCATGAGACGTCCCTGGCAGAGGAGGAATATTACTGGCAGCAGGTCATAAAGAAGCTGGAAAAGGGCAGCAAGAAACATACCCAGGCCTGGTATAATGCCCAAAAGGAATTAAAAACCGTACAGGAGGCGCAGAAAAAGCAGCAGGAGGATACCTATGCGGCTATCGTAAGCAGTGCGGAAAAGCATGTAAGCCGTAAAAAGACGCTGGACAAAATGTCCCTGGAGGAGGAGCAGGCTTACTGGGAAAAAATACTGGGGAAACTCCAGAAGAACGGCGGGAAATATACGGATGAGTGGTATGCGGTTCATGGAAAGATACAGTCTGCCAAAGAAGCAGTAGAGGAGGCAGCAGAGGCCAGGGCAGCCGAACAGGAGCGGAGGAGGGCGGCCCAGGCAAGTGTACAGAGTTCTCTCCTGGACCAGTATAAAGTGTACAGGAAAGTGTCGCAGAAAGCGGAGATGGAGTACTGGGATGCCGCCCGGGAGCAGTTCACAGAGGGGACGAAAGAACGTATTGAGGCGGATAAGCAATATTTTGAGGCGAAACAGGAGTATGAAGAACAGTCTGCGAAACTGACGGAGGAACGGGCGGAGAAGGAAAAAGAAATCCAGGATGCACTGATCGAAAAAGAAAAGGAACTAAAAGCCGCCTATGATGATGCGGTAAAAAGCAGGAAATCGGAGATCCTCTCATCCATGGGCCTGTTTGAAGCCTGGGACTCGGAGGGGTATAAGCCGGATAAGCTGATGCGGAATTTAAAGACCCAGGTGGAGGGCCTGAAAGTATGGGAGCAGACGCTGAAAGAGTTGGGGCAAAAAGGCCTGTCCCAGGAGCTCATGGAGGAGCTGAAAGCCATGGGCCCGGATGCCGCGGCAAGCCTCTATTCCCTTAACGAGATGACGGAGGAGCAGCTGGCGGAATACAATGCCTTGTGGACGGAGAGGAATGAGCTGGCCCTGAAGCAGGCCCGGGAGGATAACGAGGCGTTTTATAAGGAGACCGACGACAGCATCATGAAGGCCCGCAGGGCCGCCCAGGATGAGATGGATGCCCTCAAAGCGGACTACCAGGCGGCGGTAGCGGAATTGAATACAGGCCTGTCTGACGGCCTCAGAGGGCTTGTGGAGCAGTCCGCGAAGATCGGGGAGGAGATCGTATCCAACCTGGTGAACGCTATCAAGGATGCCACGGACAGCAGTGGGACAAGTGCGGCTTTACAAAAAGCCCAGGAGACGATAAACAGCAGTGCCAATTCAGCCAATACGGCGGTATCCCCCGGCACGGCGCCGTCCGGGAACGCGTCATCCGGCAGTGAGGCATCTTCATCCGGCACATCCGGCAAAAAGAAAGAAGATAAGATCCTTACGATCATCAATACGGGGACAAGCCGGTCGAAAAAACTTACTGCGGCGGAAGAAAAAGAACATGCAAAACTGTGGAAATATCTTGTGAAAAAGTACGGAAAAGCCCCGGGTAACAAGATCTATAAATCCCTGGGCAGCGAACTGGGGGTAAAGACCAGCGACACCGTAACAGGGGCACAGAAAGACAGCATCTTAAAAAAGCTGAAGCTGAAAGGATATTCCTCCGGTGTGCTGAACCTCCGGCAGCATGAACTGGCCTGGACCCAGGAGAAGGGCCCGGAGGTCATCGTGCGGGATGACGGGGCCGTGCTTACCCCGCTGGCGGCGGGCAGCAGCGTGATCCCGGCCCGGCTCAGTAAAAACCTGATGGAGTGGGGAAAGACGACGCCGCGGGCCTATCTGTCCGGAGCGGCCAGGTTAAACCGTCTGGTAGACGGCAGCAGGCAAAAGAGCACAGTGGTAAATGTAGATAACCGCGGGATCCTCCAGGCCCTGGAGCGGATCCTGGCCGGGATCGAACAGATCGCCAGCACAAGCGGCCCGGGCCAGGTAGTACTGGATACGGGGGCCCTGGTAGGCGAGTTGCAGCCGGCAATGAGCAGGGAGAATGCGGCAGTGATGATCAGAAGGAACAGGGGGCGGAGATAATACCTGGTAGAAAAAAGAATAATTGCCCGCACGATAAAAACATGTTATAGTGGCAATATGGGAAACCATAGAGCTAAGGCGGCTGCCCTCCATCCCGGAGGGGCTACCCTCCGGATATCATACCCTTGTGGTGCGAGAGTAAGGAGGGTGTTGCTTATGTATGTTACATATGAGGAGCTAATCCAAATTGGAATATTCATTTGCACCCTTGTGGGTTTGTGTTACACGATCTTCAGGGGAAAAAGAAAATGGCCGCCAACTACTCCCAATAGTTGACGGCTTACATCATATGTTAGCTTGATGTATTTGGAGGGTAGCCGCTTCTATGGCTTTCCCTTTGTTAGTGTTACTATAGCATACATAGAAAGGACTTTCAATAAAATTGGGATAAAAATATCCCAAAAGTAAGATCAGAGCAGTTCGGCATCCGGTAGACTTTGTGAAAATCCCGGAGTATGAGCAGATGCGGCTGCCAACGGAAACGCAGTAAATAAGGATATGTTATCAAGGGGACGCACAGCGTCCTCTTTTCATATGCAAAAGGAGGGATACCATCATGAAAATCAATGGATGGGACGTCAGTTGCGCCGGCGCAAAACAGTGTAACGTGACTTTTGGGAATCACGGCATAAGCAGCGCCAGCGAGTGGATCCGGGCAAGCCCGGTGCCCGTATTTTTCAGGAATGATATCGGTTTTAAGTCGCTGAAGATCGTCCTGCTGATCAAGAAAAAAGGAGGCAGGGAGACACTTCTGCGGGCCAGGAGCGAGATACTTTCCAGGCTGCTGGAACCTGTGGAGATTGTGCTGGACAACTACGCCAACTGTTTTTACGGGATCCTGGAGAAACATTCCGCCCAGGAGAATGTTATGCGGCGGTGGCACACGCTGACGCTGGAACTTAATTGTTACGAATGCGGCAGACAGGTGACGGAATCCTTCACAGAGACAGATCAGGTGACAGTGACCAATATGGGAAATCTCGTCACACCGGCAGTTATTGAGGTCACGCCTTTGTCCGGAACTGCCACTCTGTCAGTGACGGGGATCTGCCGGGATGCAGACACAGGGGAAAATCTGCCCGTAGTGCTGAAGAACCTGAAGACGGGAAAAACAGTAACGATCGATGGGGAGACCGGCCTGATCACAGAGGATGGGGCATTAAAAGCAGGTGATACGGAGATCTGGGCCCTTCCCACCCTCCTGCCCGGGGACAACAGGATCATTTTAGATAATAAATGGATGGAGCTGACAGTAAAGTTCCGTCCGCGTTTCATGTAAGGAGAAGATTATGAAAATGAAATTGAAAGATGCAACCAGGCATTACGCCGGCCTTGCCGGGGTGGGAGACCTTATTTTACCGTCAAAATTAAGTTTTGCGGTATCCAGAAATATGGAAAGCCTGCAGGCAGAGGTTGAGCGCACGGAAAAGGAGCGGAAAAAGCTGTGTGAGCGTTACGCGGAAAAGGACGCTGCAGGCAAGCCGGTTATGGCCGACAGCGTGGTGGACGGTAAAAAAACCAGGGAGTACAAAATGGATCCGGAGGGCATGGAAACGGTTAACGAGGAATACCGGGCCCTGTTGGATACGGAGGTAGATATCCGCATTTCTACAGTAAACGCGGAGTGTATCCGCCAGTGTGAGGAAAACGAACGCTACAGTATCCCTTCTGCGCGGCAGGTCGCCGCCCTGGCGTTTATGCTGGAGGAATAAGAAAGGGGCCGCCCTATGCTGAAAATATTTGATAAAGACCACAATGCCATAGGGCATATTGTGAAATATAAGGATCTGAAGATAGAGAGAGACGTTTCCACCGGTGATAAAACGCTCTCTTTTACTTACCTGGCGAAAACCCGCAGGCTCTGCGTAGAGTACTATATCCAGACACAGACGGATGAATACGTCATACGGGAGGAATCTTTAAGCAGTGACGGATTCCCCCAGTATGTGGCTGCGCTGAACCTGGAGGAGCTGGAAGGAAAAGCCTGGCAGAGCTTTTCGGTGACGGATTCAACCATTGACGACGCCGCGAGGGCGGCCATGGCCGGTACCGGATGGACAGTCGGGACGTGCAGGGTCACCAAAAAGCGGAATGCCGGCATAGTGTATGTTTCTTCCAAAGAAGCTGTCCTGAAGCTGTGTACGGCCTTTATGTGTGAACCGGTATGGGATACCATCCATAAAACGGTGTCATTTTATGAGGAAACCGGGGAGGATAAAGGCGCATATTTCATCAGCGGGCTGAACCTGAAAAAGCTGGGCAAAAAAAGCGACAGCTACGACTATTATACACAGATCATGCCCGTGGGGGAGGACGGCCTGCTGATCGGGGACGTGAATGACGGGAAAAATTATCTGGAGAACTACCAGTATTCCGGCAAGGTGAAGGTATATATCTGGAAAGATGAATCCTACACGGATGCCCAGGCACTGAAAGAGGATGCGGAAAAGAAGCTGGCGGACATGTCAAAGCCGGTTGTTTCCTATGCCTGTGATGTCCGGGATCTGGCGAAACAAAAGCCGGGATACGGGATCCTGTCTTACGGCCTTGGCGACAAAGTATGGCTGATCGACAGGGCCACCGGAACCAGGGAGCGGCAGCGGATCATAAAGCTGACAGAATATCCCCAGGATCCGGATAAAAACACCTGTGAGCTGGCCAACACCGTGCCGACATTCGAAGAACTGCAGCAGAGATACCGGGAAGCGGCAGATATTGTCGGAGCGGTGATACCAGATGATGGCAAGATCAGGCTGTCTGATATCCTGCATTGGGAAGACGGCATAGCCGGGAGCCAGGCCGTTGCTGATATGCGTGACATCATGGTCAGTATGCAGGGGGATCTGGCACTGACTAAATTGACGGTGGGGAACCTGGAAACGAATATGCTGAAAGCAGACGAGGCCGACCTGAAATATGCCACTGTTGAAAGGGCTGATATCATTGAAGCAAACGTAAACAGCATAGCCGGTGAGTATGCGTCTTTTGAGTCCATGGTAACCACCGAGCTGTCGGCCCTCACCGCCCGCATAGAAAAGATCATGGCCACTGATATCACCGTGGACTACCTGGAGGCCAACTATGCCGCCATCGACATGGCCAACGTAAACCATGG
>DPJQ01000078.1:0-4443 GCA_003542935.1 Lachnospiraceae bacterium
ACAGATCCTGCTTTGTATCCAGCGCATAGGCAAAGCAGCTTCTCGCAAAGCTCTCGATGGATGCGGTCAGGTTGTGTACGCCCTGCACCACGCCGGAACCCGTAAAATCATGTACCAGGCTGCGGGTTTCGGTGCCGTCCTCGGCCGTATATACCAGCTCCACCTTGCCGGGGCCGGGAATCACCATTTCTGTATTTTTATACACATCCCCGTAAGCATGACGGGCCAGAGTAATGGGCTTTTTCCAGTTCTTTACGCAGGGCTCGATCCCTTTCACCACGATGGGCGCACGGAACACCGTACCGTCGAGCAGGGCACGGATGGTTCCGTTGGGGCTTTTCCACATCTCTTTCAAATGGTACTCGTCCATGCGGGCCGCATTCGGGGTGATCGTGGCACATTTGACCGCCACACCGTATTTTTTCGTCGCATTGGCTGCATCTACAGTGATCTGGTCGTCGGTCTCATTCCGCTTCTCCAGCCCGAGATCATAGTACTCTGTTTTCAGGTCAATAAAAGGGAGCAGCAGCTCATCCTTGATCATCTTCCAGAGGATCCGGGTCATCTCGTCCCCGTCCATCTCCACCAGTGGCGTCTTCATTTTGATTTTTTCCATAATACTATTCCTCCTCGTCTGTCTACCGTGTACCGGCCGGCCATGTCCGGCAGATATCCGCTTTCTAAAACTGGCCGGCACACCTGCTCACATTGCGTTATATATGATCTACGGCAGCCCGCTCAATGGCGAGACCCTTCCGGTAGGTCTCCATAAATTTCTCGTAATCCGCCGCTTCTGTCGGATCCGGAACCACGCGGCTGCCCTCGGCGCCGTCAAAGACTTTATCCGCCAGATAGTGCTCCAAAGTCTCTCCTTCCTCCCTGGCTATCGTATAGGCCGCAAGAACCGCCACGCCCCAGGCGCCGCCCTCTCCTGCCGTAGCCATCACAGATACGGGAGCATTCAAAGCCGCCGCCAGAATGCGCTGGCCCACACCTTCCGTCTTGAAAAGTCCGCCGTGTCCCAGGATATTATCCACCGCCACGTGCTCCTGCTTCGTCAGGATGTCCATGCCGGTCTTTAACGCTCCCAAAGCCGTGTACAGATGCACCCGCATGAAATTAGCCAGGTTAAAGCTGCTGTCGGGCCGCCGCACAAAGAGGGGCCGCCCCTCTTCCATGCCGGTCACATGCTCACCGGACAAATAATTGTAGGCCAGCAGGCCGCCGCACTCTGCATCCCCCTCCAGGGCCTTGCGGTACAGCGTGCCAAAGAGGTCGTTCATGTCAATCTGCATACCAAAGCTGTCCGCAAACTCTTTGAACAGATTGACCCAGGCATTCAGATCGGATGTACAGTTATTGCAGTGGGCCATGGCTACCGGGTCGCCCGCCGGGGTCGTCACCATGTCAAGCTCCGGGTACACTTTTGACAGTTCCCGTTCCAACACCACCATGCCGAATACCGATGTTCCGGCGGACACGTTACCTGTCCGCTTTGCCACACTGTTGGTAGCCACCATACCGGTGCCGGCGTCTCCCTCCGGCGGACATAAGGGAATACCGGCCTCGAGCTGCCCCGATACATCCAGAAGCTTTGCCCCCTCTTCCGTCAGCACGCCGGCGTCCTCACCGGCCACCAGCACCTGCGGGAAAAGTTCCTCCACCTTCCAGGGATAGCCTTGATCGGCGATCAGCCCGTTGAACTGGTCAAACATACGCTGATTATAATTTTTCGTTGCCGGATCAATAGGCATCATACCCACCGCGTCACCGATTCCCAGCACCTTTTTCCCGGACAGTTTCCAGTGCACATAACCGGCCAGCGTGGTGATAAAACGCACATCCTTCACATGATCTTCACCGTTCAGGATCGCCTGATACAGATGGGCAATGCTCCAACGCTGGGGAATATTGTAGTTAAACAGTTTCGTGAGATCCTCGGCCGCCTGCCCGGTGATCGTGTTCCTCCAGGTACGGAACGGTGCCAGCAGACGGTCCTCCTTGTCAAAGGGCAGATACCCGTGCATCATTGCGCTGAAGCCTATGGCGGCCAGCTTTGTGATCGTAACGCCGTAACGATCTCTCACATCGCGAAGCAGATCCTGATAACAGTCCTGCAGACCGCTCCACACTTCGTCCAGATCATACGTCCATATGCCGTCCACCAGCCGATTTTCCCAGGAGTGTCCCCCGGAAGCAATCGGCTCATGGTTCCCGTCAATCAGAACTGCCTTGATCCGGGTCGAACCCAGCTCGATTCCCAAAACCGCTTTTCCTTCTTTGATCCAGTCAGCTGCATCTTTTGTTTCACATCCCATATCTGCATCCTCCCGCTTTCGCTTTTATGCTGATTATATTTTCCTGTATCAATAGTACCAACTTTTTGAAAAATATACAAGCTAAAGTCTCTATATTTACATCCGCACCTTCGTCCCTTTCGTATCCCGTTTCGCCAGCTTCAGTTTATTCAGCGTCAACTTCTTCTCTCCCATTTCAACGGTATATTCCATCCGGTTTGCCAGCAGATAAGCCGCCGCCAGCTCGTCCCCTGGAGCCAGCCGCATGCCGCGCACACCCAGAGCCGCTTTTTTCTTCTCCGGAATCTCCTCCGTCAAAAATTTCAGGAAATAGCCCTTCTTGCTCTGCAACACTACATACTCCATCTCTGCTATGGGTGCCACCAGCACCAGCGTATCTCCCTCGGAGAGCTTAGAAGATACACTTGTCCTCTTATTTATCGTAAATTCGTTTCCGGCCACCTGCTTGCACATCCCCGAGGAAGTGACAAAGAGCAGAGACTGAAAACGCAGGTTCTCCATGGCATCGATATGGAGAATCTGCTCCTCGGCGCTGGAATAGTTGGAGAAATTATCGATGGGAATGCCTTTATCCCGGAATTTGCCGTAGGGCAGATCCGACACCCTGGCCTGATGCATCATACCCTTCTCTGTAAAAATACAGAGCTTATCTGTATTTTTACAGAGAAAATGATACTTGCTCTCCGCGTCGGCTGCCTCCTGGTTTCGCTCATATACGGATCTGTCCACGGTGCGGACATAACCGAAACGGTCCATCAGTACGCAGACCTCAGTCTCCTCCGGTTTCTTCTCCTCAAACACGGCCTCGGCAGCGTTCTCGATCACCGTTTTTCTCGGCACGGCATATTCCTTCCGCACAGCCTCCAGATCCTCCCGGATCACAGCGGCCATGGAATCATAATTATTCAGAATATCCTCATAGCGGGCAATATTCGCTACTGTTTTTTTGTGTTCATCCAAGAGGGCGTCGATCTCCAGGCCGATCAGTTTATAGAGGCGCATCTCCAGGATCGCCGTGGCCTGCCGCTCCGTAAAGCACAGGCCTTTTGCTTTCCGCTCACTGGTCTTGGTCTTAAAATGAATCCCTTCCGTATCACCGTTCGTCAGACAGGCTTTCGCCTGCTTCTGATTGCGGCTGCCCCGCAGGATCTCAATGATCAGGTCGATCACATCACAGGCTTTGATCAGGCCCTCCTGGATCTCCCTGCGTTCTTTTTCCCTGGCCAGCAGGGTCTGGTACTTCCTCGTGGCCAGCTCAAAGCGGAAATCCACATGGTACTCGATGATCTTTTTCAGTCCCAGGGTCTCCGGGCGGCCGTCGGCCACGGCCAGCATATTCACGCCGAAGGTGTCCTCCAGATGAGTCTTTTTGTAGAGCATATTGATGAGATTCTGGGCGTCGGCGCCCTTTTTCAGTTCCAGGACAATGCGGATGCCCTCTTTCGACGACTGATTGGAAATATCGGTGATTTCCGTGGCTTTCCTGCTCTCCACCAACCCTGCCACGTCATTCAGGAATTTACCGATATTCGCCCCGATCATGGTATAGGGGATCTCGGAGATCACGATATTCTGCTTACCGTTTTTCCCCTTTTCCACATCCACCTTGCCACGGATGCGCAGTTTCCCCACGCCGGTTTCGTAAATGTGCAGCAGATCGTCCTTATTCACCACCAATCCCCCTGTGGGGAAATCCGGGCCCTTGACATACTGCATCAGTTCCTCGGTGGTAATGGCGTTATTCGCCATATAGGCCTCCACCGCGTCGATGACCTCCCCCAGGTTGTGGGGCGGCGCGCTGGTGGCCATGCCCACAGCGATGCCGTCAGAGCCGTTTACGAGGAAATTAGGGATACGCACCGGCAGGACGGAAGGCTCCTTTTCCGTCTCATCGAAGTTTGGCAGAAAATCCACCACATTTTTATCCAGATCAGCCAGGTATACCTCCTGGGTCAGCTTTTGCAGTCGGGCCTCGGTGTAACGCATGGCAGCGGCACTGTCCCCCTCGATAGAGCCGAAATTGCCGTGGCCGTCCACCAGTGCCATACCCTTCTTAAAATCCTGACTCAGCACTACCAAGGTATCGTAGATGGAGCTGTCTCCGTGGGGATGATATTTACCCATG
>DPJQ01000078.1:4709-5299 GCA_003542935.1 Lachnospiraceae bacterium
GGATGATATTTACCCATGGTATCCCCCACGATACGGGCGCACTTCCGGTAGGGCCTGTCATAGCGGATGCCCAGCTCGTACATATCATACAGCGTCCTTCTCTGCACCGGTTTCAGCCCGTCCCGCACATCGGGCAGAGCCCGGGCAATGATGACGCTCATGGCATAATCGATGTAGGATTTCTGCATCACGTCCGAATATTCTGTTTTAATAATCCTCTCTTCCATCATCGTCGCCCCCTATATATCCAGCTGCGCGTCCCGCGCATGTTCGTAAATAAACGCCTTTCTCGGCGGCACATCGGAACCCATCAGGATCTCCGTCACCTCCGAGGCCATCCGGGCATCCTCGATCTCCACCAGTTTCAGACGGCGGGTCCCCGGATCCAGCGTGGTCTCCCATAGCTGCTGGGGATCCATCTCACCCAGGCCTTTATACCGCTGC
Organism: Lachnospiraceae bacterium; assembly: GCA_003542935.1. Lineage (GTDB taxonomy): Bacteria > Bacillota > Clostridia > Lachnospirales > Lachnospiraceae > UBA11957. The sequence continues at coordinate 5,154 of DPJQ01000078.1, forward strand.
AGGGTAAAAGACCCGGTATGGCGTTTCCTGTACCGTTCCAGAGCTTTATCGTCATAGAGGTACTCTTCCTCTCCCCGGGCAGGAATGGCTTTGTACAGAGGCGGCATGGCGATATAAACATGTCCTTCATAGATCAGCTCCGGCAT
>DPJQ01000078.1:5654-6154 GCA_003542935.1 Lachnospiraceae bacterium
GCATCGGCCATAATGATGATCTTATCATACCGCAGTTTCCCGATATCAAAATCGTTGCCGTAGCCCTCCGAAAAGCCGCATCCAAAGGCATTGATCATGGATTTTATCTCCGCATTGGCTAAGACTTTGTCGATAGACGCTTTTTCCACATTCAGGATCTTGCCCCGGATGGGCAGAATAGCCTGAAAACTCCTGTCCCGGGCCGTCTTGGCAGAGCCTCCGGCGGAATCTCCCTCCACAATAAAGATCTCGCAGACGGAAGGGTCTTTCTTTTCGCAGTTAGCCAGCTTTCCGTTGGCATCGAAAGAGTATTTCTGTTTTGTCAATAGATTGGTCTTAGCCTTCTCCTCGGTCTTTCGGATCTTTGCCGCCCGCTCGGCACAGGCCAGCACATTTTTCAATTGATCCAGGTTTCGGTCAAAATACAGTGCTACCTGTTCCCCCGTCACCTTACCTGTGGATTTGGCCGCGTCCTGGTTGTCCAGCTTGGTCTTGGTCTG
>DPJQ01000078.1:6465-7194 GCA_003542935.1 Lachnospiraceae bacterium
GGTCTTGGTCTGTCCCTCAAAACGAGGGGCGGGATGCTTAATGGAGATCACAGCCGTCATGCCGTTCCGGATATCCGCCCCGGTAAAATTCGCGTCTTTCTCCTTTAGAATGCCCAGCTCACGGGCATATGAATTCATCACGGAGGTGAAAGTAGTTTTGAAACCTGTCAGATGGGTGCCTCCCTCGGCATTATAAATATTATTACAAAAGCCCAACACATTTTCGTGAAATTCATTGGTAAACTGAAAGGCGCATTCCACCGTGATGCCCTCTGATTCCCCTTGAAAATAAACCGGGTCGTGGATCGCCTCCTTATTCTGGTTCAGTTCCCTGACAAAACCGATGATACCGTCGGGCTCATGAAATTCCACCACTTCCGGCTCGGCTTTCCGTCTGTCCTCAAAACGAATCGTCAGATTGGGGTTCAGATAGGCCGTCTCATGCATCCGGCTCTTGACCTCTGTGGCGGAAAAGTCCGTCCGGTCAAAGATCTCCGGGTCGGGGAGAAACTGAATCTGTGTCCCCGTAGTTTTCGACCGGCCGATCACCGGCAGCAAACCGTTTTCCAGCTCCAGAGCCGGAAGACCCCGCTCATAGCGGTCATGATGGACGGCCCCCTCCCGGGAGATCTTCACATCCATCCATACAGAAAGGGCATTCACCACGGAAGAACCCACGCCGTGAAGCCCTCCGCTGGTCTTGTAAGCGGAATCGTCAAATTTACCGCC
>DPJQ01000078.1:7539-7692 GCA_003542935.1 Lachnospiraceae bacterium
CGCCGGCATCCCTTTTTCATGCATTCCCACCGGGATCCCCCGGCCGTTATCCGATACCGTGCAGGAACCGTCCTTTTCCAGAACAATGGAAATGAAGTCACAGAATCCGGCCAGGTGTTCATCCACGGAATTGTCCACGATCTCATAGATCAG
>DPJQ01000058.1 GCA_003542935.1 Lachnospiraceae bacterium
TCAACTAATCTTGACAAAATCATTTCATGGATCAGGAGCTCTTTGCCAGGACTGTCCGTCAGGCCGCCGATCACGCCCACCGGCGTCTGCGCCAGGTGGAATTTCACACCCAGGCTCCGGATCATCCGATTCTGTGGGCGGCGGATGAGTCCTATTATCTGAAATTTTATATCTTTCAGGTGTGTGAAGAAAAATAGAAAGGAACTATATACAGAGACAATAAAGAGCGGCAGTTTTTTATGGCTGCCGCTCTCAAAAGTATTTCGGAATCAGTACTCCAGATCCCGGATATTCACACCATATATTGCCGGTTTTGCTTTCGCCTCTTTCAATTGGTATTCCAGCTTGGGATTTTCTCCTTTTCGTCTGTCTGCGGGTTTGTATTTAAAGGTCTGCCCGCCATGTCACGGGCAGGTTCTGTATCGGCATCTTTACAGGTTCCGGATAGGTCTGCCCGTGTAGTTCCAGCTCTACCCGCTCAATGACCTGCGGTTCTACAGGAGTATTCACCTCGATACCTGCAATGGGGAAATCCCCTACCGGCGTTGTCTCCACTTGTTCCAGCCTCCGGATTTCATCCATGCCCTCCAGCACTTTTCCGAATACCGGATACACGCCCCTGTGTTCCGGACAGTCCCGCAACGGAAAGAAAAATTCTCCTCCGGCAAGGCCGTCCTCCCCGTAACCGCCCATGCAGACGCATCCCGGACGGGAATCCAGCGGCACAAGCTCCGGGTGTAACTGAAATTCATTCGGGATCAGGTACTGAGCGCCTTTTTTACCAAACCCGGAATAGCTGACATCCACCCAGTTGCCCGGCACGATCCGTTGGATAGGGTAGTGGTCCATCCATCCGGCAGAGGCGATGTGGATAAAGCTGTTGACCGTATTCGGCGCCGACTCAGGAAGCAGCTCGATCACGATCTTCGTTCCGTTTTCCATATAAAGCGTCGCAATGGGATTCATGGTGCCTCCTTATTTTGGTACAGTTCAGCTGGCAGCTGAACTGTTATCTTATTTTCCAGCAATGATCGTCAGTTCTTTTGTATAGTGGTTCAGTACCTCCACGCCATCCGGCGTTACCAGCACCAGGTCTTCGATGCGTACACCCGTTTCTCCCGCCAGATAGATGCCCGGTTCAATGGAGAAGATCATGCCCGGCTCTGCCGTCTGCTCATTGGCGAGGGAAACATCGCCGAATTCATGCTCGGAAAGCCCGATAAAATGCCCCAGGCGGTGGTTGAAATTCTCACCGTATCCCGCTTCCGCGATGATATTCCTGGCCGTTCGGTCCAGCTCACACAGAGGGACTCCCGGCTTGATTTTGGCGATGGCCGCCTCGTTGGCCCGGCGCACCAGTTCATAGATTTCCCGGTTCTGTTCTGTTGCTTTTTTATAGTAGACGGTTCGGGTCATATCCGAACAGTAGCCGTCCTTCACACATCCCACGTCGAAGAGTACGACGTCCCCCGGGGTCAATACCGTATCGTCCGGCATATGGTGCGGATCCGCCGCATTGGCTCCGAAGGATACGATCGGCGGGAAGGAGAAGCCCTCCGCACCCAGTTCCAGATAGATTTCCAGAAGCCGGTCGGCGATTTCCCTCTCTGTCGTTCCTTTCCTGACCAGCCCGTACAGCCGCTCCATGGCCTGATCGTTGATTGCGGATGCCGCCCGCATCTTTGCCTGCTCGTCCGCGTCCTTGATTCCCCGTGTGAGATCGACGGCCAGGGAAGCATTCACGAAATTTTCCGTTGTCTTCCCCTCCATCAGGGGCAGGAGAAACCGCGCTTTCAGGTCTTTATCCACACCCAGAACCCGGGAATCGTCGATCTGTTCCTTGACATATTCCATGACCGGATCCGTGTCGCTGTACCAGACCTTCCCAAACGGCGCCTCTTCCGGGACGTTAAACAGATGATTTAAAAACAGCACATGTTCGCCGTTTTCTTTGAGCAGCAGGGCGAAAAATCTCTCGCCCGGCTCCACCTGAATACCCGTCATATAGAAAACAGACACCGGGTCAGTGACCAGCATCTGTGATAATCCCTGTTTCTCCATCGCCTTGAAAACTCTGTCAATTCTTGTCATGATGTATACCTCTAAAATTCTTTTCTGAGTTTCGGATCCAGCAGATCCCTCAGGCCGTCGCCGATGAAGTTGGCGCCCACGGCCATCGTAAAGATCGCCAGCCCCGGGAATCCGGCGATCCAGAATTTATTGAAATAGTCCGCGCCGTCCGAAACCATCATACCCCATTCCGGCGTGGGCGGGGCAGAACCAAGCCCCAGGAAACTCAATGTGGAGAACATCAGTATCTTGTTGCCGATATCCGTGGTCGCCATGATCAGGACGGAGTTAATGCTGTTCGGGATGATTTCCTTGATCAGCACACGCATTTTCGGTGCGCCCAGGGCGATGGATGCCGTCACATACTCGTTTTCCTTGACACTTAAGACTACGCTTCGCATCAGTCTGGCATAGGTGGGCCAGGATACGATGACCAGTGCGAACAGTGTATTAAATAAATTGGAGCCCAGGACCGCATTGATGATCATGGCAAGCACCAGCGACGGGAAGGACAGGATCATCTCCGAGAACCGCATCATCACATTGTCCACCTGGCCGCCTACATATCCGGCCACCGCACCGTAAAAAGTGCCGATGATCCCGGAGAGAATGACCGTCACCACACCCGCCAGGAGGGAATATCTCCCGCCATAGATCACGCGGCTGAAAATATCCCGGCCAAAGTTGTCGGTTCCGAACCAGTGTTCTCCGGAGGGGGCTTTCAGCCGGACGCCAAGATCCTGTACGATGGGATCGTAGGGCGCTATGACCGGTGCGAGGATGGCTGCTATGATCCACGCCAGACAGATGATCACCCCCAGCGTAAATAAGTAGTTGGATCTGAATAATTTCTTTAACGCATGCATGGTCAGCTACACCTCACTCTCGGGTCGATGATGCCGTACAAAATATCCACGATAGTATTGATCACCATATAATTCAATGCGATCAACAGCGCTACGCCGATGATCGAGGGATAGTCCGCAGCCGTCACCGATTCGTAGGCAAACTGTCCCACGCCCGGCCAGTTAAAGATGGTTTCCACGAGAACCATACCGCCCAGAAGGTTCCCAAGCCCCAGTCCGATGACCGTGAGCACGGGGATCAGGGCGTTGCCGAGGGCGTGCTTTAAGATCAGTCCGGCCTCCGAAAGTCCTTTTGCCTTTGCCGTCCGGATATAGTCTGTGGACATCACATCAAGGATATTTGAACGGGTAGTTCTGGTGATCAGGCCCATGGTAAAGGCGGCCAGTACGATGGAGGGCAGGAGCAGATGGGACAGGGCGTCCATCGCCTTTGCTGTATTGCCCTCAAGCAGGCTGTCCAGCACATAAAGGCCCGTCACCGTCTCCGGCGCCGAAAAAGTATTGCTCAGTCTTCCCGGGCCCGGGAAAAGATGGAGTTTATAGTAGAGAAAATAGAGCATCAGGAGAGCAAACCAGAAACTGGGAATGCTGACTCCGGTGACCGAGATCACACGCACGCCCTGATCCAGAATACTGTTCCTCCGCACTGCTGAGATAATGCCAAAGAGGATGCCGAAAATTGTCGCCAGGATGATTGACATAAGCGCCAGTTCAATTGTGGCCGGAAAACACCTCTTAAGCTCAAAAAGCACTTCGTTATTTGTCCGGATAGACGTGCCGAGATCCAGATGGAGCAGATTTCCCATATACATGAAATACTGTACGGCCAGCGGTTGATCCAACCCGTATTTTGCGCGGTAGGCCGCCACAACCTCCGGATTGCTCATTGCGCGCTGCCCCAGATTTGCCACAACCGGATCTCCCGGTATCAGCTTGGTAAGAATAAATACCATCGTTGCCACGCCGAACAACATGACGATCATATACAATAATCTTTTTCCTACGAATTTTAGACGTTCCATAAAGCCATCCTCTTTTGCTCCCGGAGATTCCGGAGACTGTCTGTCCGGAATCTCCAAAATATCTGTAACCGCTGGCTGCATCCGCAGTTACAAATATCAGATTATTAAATTATTACGCAATATTTATCATGGTTACATCCAGCGTATAGGGATCGGATACAGCCACGCCTGTCAGCCTGGTGTTGTAGCCGAAATGGGCCGGAGCCTGGGCGATCATGATAAAGGGCCCATACTCATAGGTTGCATCCTGGATCTGTTCCAGTACGGCGGTACGGTCCGCGTCATCCGTTGCTTCCATACAGGCTTTGGACAGTGCTGCGATATCCGGATCCATGTCCGCCTGCCAGCCCGCACGCAGGCCTACAGAATTGCCCGGCAAAAACTCCAGCTGTACGTTCGGATCCGCATAATCCACACCCCAGTACATCACGGTAAATCCGAGGGTACCGTCGCGGTAGGCATCTCCGTATCCGGCGGCCCATGACTGAGTTACGATATTGCAGTTAATGCCGATTAATGCCAGGTCATCCTTGACTTTCTGGGCCAGATCCGTGAGCGGCGTGCCCTCGAAAGCCAGATCGGTGACAGTCAGGTCGATGTCAAAACCGTCCGGATAACCGGCATCTGCAAGAAGCTGTTTTGCCTCTTCTATATTTGTATAGTTTACGTCACGGGTTCCTTTGCTTCCCATGAAACCGTCCTGGATCAGGGAATAGGGTGTAACGGTTCCCGAACCTACGATCTCCTGGGTTCCCTTGTAATCCAGGGCTTTACGGATTGCCTGCTGTACTTTCGGGTCGGAGACCTGGCCGCCGATACTTTCATCCATGTTCATCATCACAAAGGCCACGGTCTTAGTCGGATCATTCAGTACGGCTACGCTGTCATTGCCTTCCAGTTCAGATACCGTATCATCCGTCAGGTTCAGCGCCACATCGATGTCGCCGGTGGAAAGGGTCATCATCTGGGAATTGGCGTCTCCCTGGAGCTGGATGACATATCTGTCCACGTTGGAGGCGTTTTCACCCCAGTAGTTTGCATTTTTTTCCAGCACGATCTCCTCATTCGGCGTGTATTTTGTCAGTACATACATACCGGAACCCGCGCTGGTGCCGTCCAGATAATTGCGTGCCGTGTCAGCAGACGACGCATCCTCTGCATCGGTAGCGCCGTTTTCCTTAGCAACCTCGCTGTCGAGAATGGCAAGAGCGTTGTAGGTCAGTTTGGAGAGGATCGCGCTGTCCGGCTCTGTCAGATGGAAGACGACTGTCTTCTCATCCGGCGTCTCAATGCTGTCGATCGTATCTGTCATAATGGAAGGATTCCCTTTCAGGTTTTTACAGCGGTTGATGGAGAATGCCACGTCCGCGGATGTCATCGGATTGCCGCTGGCAAATGTGATACCGTCCTTGAGGGTAACGGTAAGTGTCAGGCTGTCCTCTGAAAATTCATAGGTGTCCGCCAGACAGGGCTGTGCAGTGCCTTCATTGCCGTAAAATTTGAACAGATTTTCGTAACAGGCATTCATCACCACATGGGCATATTTCTCGTATACGTATCCCGGGTCGAACGTCTCAAGACCTTCTCCCTCCATGGCAATGACAACGGTATTTCCGCCGTCCGCAGAACCGTTGTCTGCAGATTCACCGCCTGTGGAGCCTCCGTTGGCAGCGCTGCCGACTGCGGAGCTTTCGGCTGCGGAACCGCTGCCGGAACCGCCGCCGCATCCTACAAAGGATACGACTACCGCAAGGCTCATGAATAAAGCCAACAATTTCTTTTTCATAATTTACCTCCTCTGAAAATTATATTGAGTCGCCGGTATCCGGCGGAATCTCCTGATTTTTCCCGTCATACAGATGACAGGCCACAAAATGTCCTTCTGAAATTTCCTTTAATACGGGGCGGTCCGTCCTGCACCGGTCGCAGGTTTTCGGGCAGCGGGTGTGGAACCGGCACCCCGACGGCGGGTTGCTCGGGCTTGGCACTTCGCCTTCCAGACGGATCCGCTCTGTCTGCGTTTCCTGATCCACCTGGGGGATCGCCGACAAAAGGGCCTCCGTATAGGGATGGTACCGTTTCTCATAGAGTTTATTATAGCATGCGATCTCCACCATGTTTCCCAGATACATCACACCCACCCGGTCGCTTACCTGATAGACCACGTTCAGATTGTGGGAGATGAAGAAATAGGTAAGACCCAGTTTATTCTTTAATTCCTGCAAAAGATTCAGCACCTGGGCCTGTACCGACACATCCAGCGCCGAAACGGCCTCGTCGCAGATGATGATCTCCGGCTCCAGGGCCAGCGCCCTTGCGATCCCCACACGCTGTTTCTGGCCTCCCGACAGCTCATGGGGGTATCGGCTCAGGTGGTAATCGTCAAGGCCCACGAGCTGTATCAGTTCATGGATCCGCGCGTCCGTGTCTATATTCCTTTTCAGATTGTGTATCTCAAAAGGCTCCATCAGGATTTGCTTTATATTTCTTTTGGGATTCAGGCAGGCGGAAGGATCCTGAAAAATGATCTGCGCTTTCTTTCGCATTTCCCTGAGGTCTTTTCCTTTCAGGGAAGCTATGTCCCGGCCATGAAAATAAACGTGTCCCTCCGTGGCGTCCAGAAGACGGATCAGCGTGCGGCCCAGTGTGCTCTTCCCACATCCGCTTTCCCCGACCACGCCGAAGGTTTCCCCCTTGAATATCTCAAAACTGATATCGTCGACTGCTTTTACGGTGCCGGATTTTTTGTTCTTCCCCTTGAAATAAACTTTCACATGGTCGGCCTTCATCAGCGCTTCTTTTTCCTGTTCTGCCATGGATCAGCCCTCCTCCTGCACATGCTCATATCTCCAGCACCGCACCTTCCTGTCCTCGGATATCCGGTACATGGGCGGTATTTCCTTTTTGCAGCGCTCCTTCGCATGGGGACATCTGGGCCAGAAGCTGCATCCCTCTATATGTTCCGTCGGGTTCGGTACCATGCCGTCGATGGTCTCAAGGGGCGGCCTGTCCCTGGTGATCCGGGGGATGGCATTCAGCAGTCCCTGGGTATAGGGGTGTTTCGGGCTGGTAAACAGATCTTTTACCGGCGCCTGCTCCACCGCATGCCCGGTATACATGACGAGTACCGTGTCGCAGAGTTCACTGATTACGCCCAGGTCATGGGTGATAAATACCACGGAAGTGCCCATACTCTCATTCAGCTCCCGGATCAGATCAAGGATCTGTGCCTGGATCGTCACGTCCAGTGCCGTGGTAGGTTCGTCCGCAATCAAAATCTGCGGCCTGCAGGCCAGCGCCATGGCGATCATGACTCTCTGGCGCATACCGCCGGACATCTGGTGGGGATACTCATGGGCCCGGGCTTCCGGATTTGCAATACCCACGGATCTCATCATTTCCACGGCCTCCTGCATGGCCTCTTTTTTATTCATTCCGCGGTGCAGTGTCAGTGCCTCGGCGATCTGCTTTCCGCACTTGATGATCGGATTCAGGGAGGTCATGGGTTCCTGGAAAATCATGGATATATCATTTCCCCGGATCTTCTGCATCTCTTTTTCGGATTCTTTTGTCAGATCCCTTCCATTATATAGGATCTCTCCGCCTGTGATCTCTCCCGGAGGGTTCGGAATCAGCCGCATCATGGCCAGGGAGGACACGCTTTTGCCGCTGCCGCTTTCCCCCACGATCCCAAGCTTCTCACTTTTATGTAAAGTATAGCTCAGATGGTTGACGGCTTTTACCGTACCCTCCATCGTTTTAAAGTCTACACATAAGTCTTTGATCTCAATGATCTTCTCTGTCTTTTCCATACTACCCTTTCACGTGTCAAAACACCCGCGCTTTTTGGTTTTACAACATTCTTGCTGTAACGTAATAAAGTGTTTTCCATATGAAAAAAGTAACAGGTTCATCCCTTTTTCAGCCGGGAACAACCTTGTTACCTCTGCCATCGCATAAGTATACACAATTATGCAGTTGATTTCAACACTTATTTATAATTTCTTTATCATACGCCTCATATAACGTGTTACAGTTCAACCAGGCTATGTTACTGTTCACTCCGTGACCA
>DPJQ01000286.1:0-12002 GCA_003542935.1 Lachnospiraceae bacterium
TTATATATCATATAATATTATATTTGTCAACAGTATTTTGCAAAAAAAAGCAGGGGGCCGTACCCCTGCCTGTACACTCTCTTATGTGCTTTTCCATCTACCTCCCGGACTGTTTATTATAAAGTCTTTTTCCTAGACCATATACTTCTCCAAAACTGTTCTGTCAATATCCACGCCAAGCCCGCTTCCCTGCGGAACGACTACTTTTCCGTCCGCAATGCTTACAGGTTCTGTCAGCAGCTCGTCTCTCAGCGGATTAAAATTCCGGTCGTACTCTATCACGGGTTCATTTTGCAGAGGAACCGGGTTCGCCGTATGCGGATTAACCGGGATCGCTGAGAGGGCAGACAGCGCCGTCGCAAACGCAATTCCCGACCCCCATGCATGAGGAATGACCTGAACACCATAGGCCTGTGCAAAAGCCAGAATCCTCTGGAACTCCGTCAAACCGCCTGTGACGCAGATATCCGGCTGGGCAATATCAATACAGCCATTCTCAATCAGATGCCGGAATCCATTCAATGTATATTCCGCCTCCCCGCCGGCAATGGCAATATCCAGTTTGTCCCTCACAAAACGGTATCCTTCCAGATCTTCCGGAACCACCGGCTCCTCCATAAAAAGAATGCCGTACTCCTCCAGATATCTGCCCATCCGGACTGCTGTATTGGCGTTGTAAGAATGATTGCAATCCACAAAGATATCCACATCCGGGCCGACGTTTTCCCGTATTGCCTGTACCCTCTTTGCGTCCTCCTCCACTGGCAGGAGACCCACTTTTATCTTCAACAGATGGAATCCCTGTCTCACATATTCCGCCGCCTCTTCTCCTAATTCTTTTACTGTCCGGTCAAGATCCAGATAATGCTCTCCCCGGTAATAACAACCGGTGGCATACATTTCCACGGCCTTTCTCTGGCATCCGCCTATGAGCTGTGACACGGATACATGCAGCGCTTTCCCGCAAATATCCCAAAGTGCTATATCAATGGCGCTGATCGCCTCTATGTAAGTGCCTTTTTGCCCGAAATCCCTGGTGTGATTATACATTTCATGCCAGAGAACCGCTTTATCCAGAGGATCTCTCCCGATCAGAAGCGGAGCAAGTACATGTTCAATACATGCTTTCACCGGCTCCGGCGGGCCATATTGCCCGCCTTCTCCCCAGCCGTAAATTCCTTCTTCCGTTTCAATCCGAACCAAAAGGCTGTTCCTCTCAGGAAATGCACACTGTGAAGAAAAAAATCTTTTCTCTCCCAATGGTACCCTGAGAATATATGTCTCTATTTTTTTGATCTTCAAGTACATGTCCCCTTTTCCAATTTTTATCTTGCCGCTGAAATCGAATATTCCAGAATCTCTTCGCTTGACGTATTCGCCGTAATCAGTTCCTTGACGATTTTCCCCTCGCGCATAACCAGGATCCGGTCGGAGGAACTTAAAAGTTCATCCGTTTCTGAAGAAAATATAAGAATTCCGATTCCCATTCCCGCCAGACGTTTCAGATTATCATAGATCTCCTGTTTTGCCCCCACATCCACGCCTCTGGTAGGTTCGTCGAGCAATACGATTTTTTTACCGGAGGCGATCCAGCGCGCCAGCACGACTTTCTGCTGGTTTCCGCCGCTGAATAATGTAATATTCAGGGAGGCATTTCTGGGATTGACATTAAACTCTTCCATTTTCTGCTCCACAATTTCCGTCTCCTTCTCCCTGTCCAGAAAGAAACCAAGCTGCTCAAGCATTGCAGAAGTCATATTCCGGGCAGCCGTAAAATTCCCAATGATTCCCTCATCCTTCCTGGAAATCGGCACATAGCCTATCCCCAGGCGGGATGCCTGATCCGGTGACTCCGGCCGTATCTTTTTTCCTTCTAAAAAGATTTCCCCTGTAAACTTCTTATGCACGCCGAAGATTGTGCGTGCCAGGTCACTCTTACCGGAACCCACCAGGCCCGTAACAGCAAGGATCTCCCCTTTTCTGAGTTGAAAGTTTACATTCTGGAATTTTTTATCTAATGATAGCTCCCGCACTTCCATCATGATCTGACCGGGGTCTCCGTTCGTGATGCCGGTTCTCTTAAAAATTTCCGTTGCTTTACCCAGCATATGTTCCGTAATCTTTTCGACCGAAAAGTCTTCGACAGGGCCTCTGGCGACACATTGCCCGTCCCGCAGAACCGTAAGCTCATCGCAGAGCCTGAACACTTCTTCCATCTTATGGGTAATCAGAACAATTGCGATTCCCTTTTGTTTCAGCCGCTCTACCAGACGGTACAGAATCTCCTCCTCCGCCCTGGACAGGCTGGAAGAAGGTTCATCCAGAAACATCACTTCCGGATCCGCAAAAATGCATTTGGCAATCTCCACAAGCTGCTGTCTGGCGAGAGACAGCGTTTTCACCTGCACTTTCGGATCCATATCAATCTGCAGATCCGCAAGCAGTTCGGCAGCCTTTTTATTACAGGAATTCCAGTCAATCAAGCCATGTTTTTTGATCTTTCTGTTTCCCATGATATTTTCGGCAACTGTCATTTCTCCAAATAAATTCAGTTCCTGGAATACCATGGAGATCCCCCGGGCCATCGCTTCTGAAGGATCCGCAAACCGAATCTCTTCGCCATTCAGAAATAAGGAACCGGCATCTGCCCGGTAAATCCCCTGCATAATCTTAACCAGCGTCGACTTCCCCGCGCCATTTACCCCCAGGAGCGCATGAACCGTCCCTTTCTGAAATTCAACGGACACATCAGAAAGAACATTGTTGCTTCCAAAACTTTTATAGATATTTTTTGCAGATAAAACCGCTTTGGCCATTGTTCCCACGCTTCCCTTTCTTCAATACTCTGTCCACCATGCACGGCCTGTTTACTGCGCAGGTGTCTGCATCACATAGGCATCCTGTTCCATGACACCCCAGTTCGCCACATTTTTCACATCCATATTGCCCCATGCCTCTTTGATATTGTCAATGTTCCTGGCTGTCGTGTCAAAAAAGATTGTCTCGGGAATATCGTATCCGTTAACCATATCTACAATTACTTTATAGGCAATATCCGAGTGAAGAGCCGCATTATGCTCGGACTCCTGATCGACATATCCGTCTTCTACATAGGCACATCCGTTGGGATCCGCGTCAATGCCAACGATCGTCACATGTTTCTCATCCCCTGCCGGAGCCAGTCTGTCCAGCTCGCCCAAAGCCTGGATCACACCTGACATCATACAGTCCGCACAGCAGAAAATCGTATTGGCATCGGGATTTGCCGTCATCATATCCATTACTGCCGTATAGGCCGCGCTGGGATCCCATTTACTCTCTGTCTCCGCGAGTACTTTGACGTTATCTGTTGTCGCTGCGTAATCATTAAAACCACTCTGGCGAAGCTGTGCGATATTAGAGCTCATATCTCCCAGCACAGTAATCACATTTGCTGTGTAGCCGCCTTCAGACGCTGCTTTTTCCACATATTTTGCAGCAGTCTCCCCAAGAGATGTCTGATCGGTCTGAATCGCACACGCCACATCCACTTCCGCATTCTCGATCAGCCCGGTATCCAACGTGATCACAGGAATTCCGGCTTCATTCACTTTTTGAAGTGCCGGAATGATCGCTGCCTGGTCGATCGGTTTGATCACCAGCGCTGACGGCTTCAATACCAGCGCGTCTTCTACCATCTGCGCCTGTTTTGAAGCGTCATTTTCCGGATTCATGATCTGGCAGGATCCGCCTGCACTCTCTACCAATGCTTTTAGATATTCCGTACTGATAATCTGCCAGTCACTGGCCGCTTCGTTTGCAATATATACCACCAGATGCCCGTCAAGCAGACTTGCACTGTCTGCAAGGCTGTCTGCCCCACTTTCTGTTTCACCCTCTGCAGAGCTTCCTGCCCCACTCTCTGCTGCGCTTTCCTCCTGTACTTCCACGCTCTTTTCAGAAGCTTCTACCGCCGATGCAGACGATGTCTGCGCTTCTTTCGCGCCGCATCCGGCCAGGCATCCCAGTGCCAGAACTGCCGCCATCATCGCTGCCACCACTTTTTTCATCATTTTCTTCACCATTTCCTTTCATGTTTTTATCTGTCAATCTTTAAACCCGTAAAAATTTTCATATTCCGGACCGACATACTGCATGTTATTCTTTACACATAAGAATTCCCGCAGCCCGTGCAGTCCGTCTTCCCGTCCAAACCCGGAATTCTTGTTTCCGCCATAGGGCGCCTCCGGTGTCGAAGTGACATTATAGTTCTGCCATACGGTTCCTGCTTTCAAAAGCTTACCCGCCCGGTACAAAGTTTTTGGATTTTCACTCCAGACAGCCGCACCCAGGCCGTAGTCCGTATTGTTTGCGTAGCCGATCGCCTCGTCAAGGCTCTTTACCTTTGTCACCATCAACACGGGACCAAATATTTCTTCTTTCATTGCCCGCATATCTTCCCTGACATTTACCAGAACCGTCGGCTCGTAAAAATAGCCTTGATCACAGGGCGGTTCCGTATAGCGTTTTGCTCCGCACAGGGCCACGGCTCCGTCCGCGATCGCCTCCTGGACGTATCCTTCCACTTTCGCCAGCGCCTCCGCGTCGATCAACGTCCCTATGTTGGTCGCCGGATCACTGGGCAGCCCTATTTTCAGCATTTTAAAGCGCTTCACAAGCTTCTCCATGAATGCATCGTATATTTCTTCATGAACGTAAGCCCGGGATGAAGCACAGCATACCTCTCCCTGATTGAAGCAGACGCCGAACAATGCGGAATTTACGGCCCCGTCCAGATCGGCATCTTTGTCTACACAGATTGCTCCCTTTCCGCCCAGCTCCAGCACCAGTTTTTTGATCACCGGGGCATCTGCGGATTTTTTCAAAAGCTGTCTGCCGACGGTCTCCGAGCCCGTAAACGCGACCACATCCACATTTCTGCTTTCCATGATCGCATTTCCGGTCGTCCCGCCCGGACCGGACACAATGTTGATTACTCCCGCCGGGAATCCCGCATCTTTTATAATCTCTCCCATCATAGAAGTTGTCGAAGGTGTTTTGGAAGAAGCTTTAGCTACGATCGTATTCCCGGCAGCCAGCGCCGGACACAGGTCACGCGTCATCAGATGAATCGGAAAATTCCACGGCGCAATCACCGCCACAACCCCATAGGGCTCATACGAGACGTAATCCAGGATTCCGCCCTGGGGCACCTCTATATACTCGCCCTGAAAACCCGTCATAACCTTTCCGTAGTACTCAAATGCCCGCACGGCGAACGGAATATCGATGGTTCTGCATTCGTGCAGCGTCTTACCGGTCTCCGCTGATTCGACCCGGGCAAATTCTTCCCCACGCTCCCGGATCAGACGGGCGGCTTCGCACATCAGCCTGCCCCGTTCCTCCGGATGCAGGGCCGCCCACTGCGCAGATGCCTGTCTGGCCGCTGCCGCTGCCTTTTCCACATCGGCGGCAGACGCTTTTGCGAGACGTGACACCGATTCACCGGTTGCGGGATTAACCGTTACGAACGATTCACCGTTTTCCGCATCCACCCATTCATTGTTGATGAAGAGTCCGAATTCCTTCATAAAATAATTGTCCTCCCTTTTTTGTTCCATATTTTTAACACCCGTCCTTCCCCAAAGGGATAGAACCGCGCATTAATTCTCTGCCTGCCTTCTTTTCTGGATTGCGTCGATGGCCACCACCGCGAAAATAATCACCCCCTTACAGATCTCCTGCGCAAACGGTGATACTCCCATCAGATTCAATCCGTTTGTGATCATGGCAATCGTAATAGCCCCCAGAATCGTTCCTGTCACAGATCCGATTCCGCCCGCCAGGCTGGTACCGCCCAGCACCGCTGCGGCAATGGCATCCATCTCTGTCCCTGAAATCATGGTGGATGAAGCACTCATCAGTTTTGAAGTCATCAGAATTGCCCCCATACCACACAAAAATCCGGAAATAATATAAGCCAGAGTCACGACTGTGGAAGTCCTGATACCCGACATCCATGCCGCCCTGCTGTTACCGCCCACTGCATACAATTTACGTCCGTAATCCGTATACTTCAGAATCACTGCTGCCAGAATTGCGACTGCCGCCATCATCAGCACAGAACCCGGAAGAATGCCAAACAACGCCTTGTTAAAGATCTCGTGGTTTTTCGGAAATCCATACAATGTCATTCCGTCCGTATATAACTTTCCGATTCCCGTCGTAATGCTGTTCATCGCCATCGTAACCACGAACGCCACCATTTGAAACTTCCCGACCGCCAGTCCGTTAATCACGCCCACCAATGTTCCGATCAGTAAAGCTGCCAAAAGGCACAGAATCCATGGAATCCCATTGACCATCATCTGAGAGATAAACAGAGATGTCATAATAATATTTCCGGTAACCGATAAATCAATTCCGCCGGTGATCAGAACAAAAGTCATTCCAATCCCTATGATCCCGTTTAGAGACGCTGACACCAGAATATTCTTGATGTTTTGTCCCCCGATGAACAAGCCGCCTGTTCGCACCGAAAAGAAAACACAGATGCAGATTGCCAGCAGCAGCAGGGCTCCTTTTTGCCCGAATGTAAATTCTTTCTTTTTTTCCGCAGTACTCATTTCCCTTTTCCCCTCCTTGATGCCACAAGTAAACGTTTGCAACATATAACATATCATATAAGTTGTGATAAAAAAATTTATGGCGGTCCCGCAATCCTATGTATCAAATTCCATGATAATGATATCCTCCAATCTTTCGTTATTTTTGATGCTCTCCTTGAACATATCTTTGCTGGCCCGGTCATGCTCCTCCATCTTCTCCACAGCTCCCTCCACACATCTTTTCTCAATCTGCTCAAGGATCTGCGCATGATATCTGCAATTCGCCTCCACCATCCCGGTTGCTGCGATCACTTTCCCCAGAATCTGTTTTAATAAAGGTTCTATGGCATAGAAAAGCGCAATCAGCAGACGATTCTGCGAAGCCATTGCCAACTGCCGATGAAACTCCAGGTCATATTGGGTATACTCATCCAGGTTTATGGTTTTTTGCTCCATCAACCTGATATTTTCCCGCATCTTCTCGATTTCTTTATCCGTTGCCCGGGATGCCGCAAAACAGGCCGCCCTGTTATCGATCATCTCCCGGATCTCCATAAATTCCGCAACCGTGTAATTCTCCCTCAGGATCATGTTCCTCACGGAACCCACCGCTACATTTCTGCTCTTATCAATGACAAGAACGCCTTTCCCCTGGTGCCTCTCCAGAAATCCCTTTTCTACCAGCCCGCTGATGGCGTCCCGCATGGTTGTACGGCTGACATTGTAGGTTTCTGCCAGCGTACCTTCTCCAGGCAGATACTGGCCGACTTCATACGTTCCGTTCAGCAGTGCGGTCTGGAGCTGATTCTGAATCTGCAGTGATAATGTCATTCTCTTTGCAGGCATGTTTCTCTCCCATCTAATCTTGATCGTCAACATATAACATATCATATAAGTTATCTCTACTATAACCCTTATTTTTTCATCTGTCAATCTTTCCTTGATCTTTTCTGTATTTTATACCTTTTTCACAATTTTTCCCTCTCTCTTTTGTCAATAATGGAAAACTTTTTCCGGAGTTTCTGCGCAGCGAACGCCTACTGTCCCGATCACTGCGCTCCACCGGACCATACTTTCTCTATCTTCTAAAAATGCATATGATACAATCCCTCATACACACCCTTTTTCGCCAGCAGCTCCTCATGGGTACCCTGCTCGGCGATGCCGTCCTCAGTCAGCACCAGGATGCGCTCCGCATTCCGGATCGTGGTGAGCCTGTGGGCGATGACAAAGGTCGTCCTGTCTTTTGCCAGCTCCTCCAGTGAGTCCTGCACCACTTTCTCGCTCTCATTGTCAAGGGCCGAAGTGGCCTCGTCAAAGATCAGGATCGGCGGATTTTTCAGAAATACCCGGGCGATGGACAGGCGCTGCTTCTGGCCGCCGGAGAGCTTCACGCCCCGCTGGCCGATATCCGTATCGTAGCCGTCGGGAAACGCCATGATAAACTCATGGGCGTTGGCCCGCCGGGCCGCGCGGATCACCTCCTCGTCCGAGGCTCCCGGCTTCCCGTAACGGATATTCTCCATGATCGTCCCGGCAAACAGATACACATCCTGCTGCACGATGCCGATGGCGTTCCGCAGATCTTCCAGTTTTATATCCCGGATGTCCGTGCCGTCGATGCGGATCACGCCCTCCGACACCTCGTAAAACCGCGGGATCAGGCTGCACAGTGTGGTCTTCCCCACACCGGAGGAGCCCACCAGCGCCATGTATTCTCCGGCTTTCACATCCAGGTTGATGTGGTTCAGCACCCGCTCGTTATTATCCTCATAATGAAAGGATACATTGTCAAACTCGATATCCCCGCGCAGGTTTTTCGCGGGCAGGGCCCCCGGCTTATCGGAGATGTCCGGAGCGATGGACAGGATCTCCAGAAAACGTTCAAAGCCCGTATAACCGTTCTGGAACGTCTCCGCGGAAGCTACCAGTTTCCTCACCGGCTCGGTAAAATTATTGATGTAGAGCATAAAAGTGATCAGATCCGCCACATCCACCTGATTCGAGACCAGAAAACTGCCGCCGGCCACCAGCACGCCCACCGTTACCAGGGTAGTCAAGGCATTTAGACCGGAATGATACATCCCCATATATCGATAGCTTGTTTTCTTGGCCTTGACAAAATTACTGTTGCCCTGTTCAAATTTCTTCAGTTCCTCCTCCTCGTTGGCGAAGGATTTCACCACCCGGATCCCCGACAGGCTGTCCTCGATCTGGCTGTTGATATCGGCGATCCTGGCACGGTTCCTGGCAAAAGCCTGTTTCATCTTAAAATTGTAATAAACCGCATAGACCACCATCAGCGGCACAAAGGCAAAAGCCACCAGAGTCAGCTTCAGATTCACACGGCTCAGGATCGCAAAGGATCCCACGATCCGGATCACCGAGATCAGCACGTCCTCCGGCCCGTGGTGCAGAAGTTCACTGATGTCGAAAAGGTCGCTGGTGATCCGGGACAGAAGATGTCCCACCTTCTGGTTATCATAAAAAGCAAAGGACAACTTCTGGTAGTGCCCGAAGATATCCTCCCGCATGTCCGCCTCCATCTTGGCCCCCATGATATGGCCGAAATAGGCGATATAAAAATTGCAGCCGAATTCTACCAGCACCAGCGCCACCAGAATGACCCCCATACGGAAAATAGCCCGGCTGGCCTCATTGGCTTCAAAATAAACCACCTCACTGGTAATATAGCGCACCACCAGCGGGATTACCAGCGTCACCGCCGCTCCCAGCACCGCGAAAAACAGATCGCTGTACAGCAGAAAACGATATGGCCGGTAATAGGCAAACATTTTCTTAAGCTTCTCCGTCATTTTCCCCCTCCTCCTTCTCTTTTTTCTTTTTTATCCTCAACCGGCGGAAAAAATCCGAGAGCATGGCGCTGCACTCCTCTTCCAGCACTCCCCGGGTGATCTCCACCTGATGATTAAACTGTTCCATCTGCAGCAGGTTCAACACCGATCCGGCACAGCCCGCTTTGGCATTCATGCTGCCGATCACCACCCGGGGGATCCGGGCCTGCACGATGGCCCCGGCGCACATCTGGCACGGCTCCAGGGTGATGTACATCGTACACTCCTCCAGCCGCCAGTCCCCCTCTTTCCTGCTGGCCCGCCGGATCACATTCAGCTCCGCATGGGAGAGGGTATTTTTATCCGTATTCCGCCGGTTATATCCCCGGGCGATGATCCTGCCCTCCTTGACCAGCACACAGCCGATCGGTACCTCGTCCAGTTTCTCCGCCTTCCTGGCCTGCCGCAGGGCCTCCCGCATAAAACGCTCGTCTTCCGTCATAGTTCCTCGCATATCCGCGCCCCTCCCGCCATATAATAAGTAGAAAACCCTCAGGAGTCAATACATGTCTGAATATCAACGCTTTATTTCCTATATGTATGAGTACCGCAATGGGAAGAAATCCACCAACTGCGGCTATGCCCGGGTCGAAAACCGGAACCGGCTGTGCCGCCTTGAAATACATATGAAAACTTCTCCTCAGGCGCTGGAAGAACCGCTGCGCATCTACGGCTGTTTCCACCGGGACGGCCGGCTTTTCGGTGTCCTTCTCGGCCAGCATGCCCCTGTTCTGGATATGGTCAACTGGCGTTACCAGGGCGACCCCGACAACCTGAATGCCTCCCAGGTATCTCTGTCGCAGCTGGAGGGCCTGATCTTAAGCGACGGCAGCCAGATCGCCTACTGCAGCATGTGGAATGACACGCCCATCGATCCCAACCAAATGACGCCTTACGTTAGAGAAGAACCCGGATCTGCAGACACGCCGTCCCCGATGGCGGAAAGTGACACTCTCCCGGAGGAGACCGCCTCCCGGAACAACATGCAGGCGAACGGAATGGATGTCCCGGATATCCCGCCGGTAACCGCAGCAGATGTTTCAGCCCCCTCACCGATGGACACGACAGATACTTCCGTCGTTTCACCGATGAATATGGCGGATACCCCGGATCCTTTACCGGAAGACCCGACGGCCACAACGGATTTCCCGCAGGCAAACACGGCGGACACTCCTGAAGCGGTCTCCGCAGCCGCTTCCCCCTCGCCGGAAAGCTGCCCCCAGGCTGATATCCCTGATGGCGGTGCATCCGAAAATGTCTTCCCGAACGAAAATGCCCCGGCAAATGAATCCGGCAATCCTCCCGTCAGCGACCCTTTCCCGGCAGACAGTTTCGGCGAAGACTCCGCCCGCGAGCAATCCGCTGACCGCGGCCCTGCCGACGCCTTTTTGCCGGATACTGCCATATCCGACACCGTCAATGTCAGCTCCAGGCCGTCCTATTCCCGGGAACCGGAGCGCAATATGGCCGACACGGTCCTGGCTTTCCAGCAAAAACAGGCAGAGCAGACTCCCGATCTGTCCACATCGCCTTCCCCCTGGGAGCAGATACAGGCCACCTATCCTCAGATCAATCCTTTCACCGACGACGAGATCCAGGACTGCGTGCGCATCGAACTCTCAGATCTGCCTACGCTCCGTCAGAACGGATGGCGTATCGCCGGAAACCGCTTCATTCTCCATAGTTTCCAGAAAAACCGCCACCTGGTTCTGGGACACCTGAAAAGCAACGGACATTATATTTTTGCCGTTCCCGGCTACTACGATAACCAGGAACGGTTCATGGCCAATATGTTCGGCTTCCCCTACTTTAAGCCCTCGGACGGCGGCCCGCTCCGGTACGGCCAGAAAGGTTACTGGTACCGGCTGCTCTACTGATACACAAAAACCGGCACATCCATATCATATATCAAAAGACAACAGAAAATACTGTGGCGCACTTTTCACAGAGCGGCACAGTATTTCTGCTGTCTCTTTTCTGCCATCTATGAAACCGGTCCCTGCCGCCGGATCACTCTGCGAGCCTCTGTCATCAGAGCCCCAGCTCCCTGTCCGTATCCTCGGCCGCCCCTGTCCAGAGGTAACTCTCCCTCGGAAACGCCAGCAGAAAGCTGTCTTTCGCTGCACGGCTCAACAGTTCAAAGTCCTCTTCCATGCTGCACATTTTCGGCACGGCACAGGCGCTTTTGTAGATGTCCCTGGCAATTTTCGCCATCAGGTTCTCCTCTTTCATAGTTCCGATACCCAGGAGCAGGCTCTTATAATTTTTATCTTTCTGACAGAGCATGATATACAGGGACACCAGATTCACATATTCCAGATACAGCACATGGCGAAGCCCCTCTGTGGTGCCCTCGCTGAACATGAGATTTTCATGGACTTTACGTACTTTTCTCTCTGCCCGTCCCCGCCCAAAAAAGCTGTTCAGCTGATCTTTCTGAAAGGACAGCTCCATCCACTGGGCCATAAACTGGTCCGCCCCTGTGATCCGGCCGCCCTTGTCCAGATACCGTTTTTCCCAAAGTTTCTGGCGCAGCAGATTTTCCGGGGAACGCTCCTCG
>DPJQ01000286.1:12261-16387 GCA_003542935.1 Lachnospiraceae bacterium
CCAGACCCTGCTCCAGATAGCCCCTTTTTTCCTCCGCCTCTGTGGAAAGATTGTACCCTTCCAGCCAGTTATCTATGATCGGCGCTTCCCGTCTTTTCTCTAACATATCGTCCTCCGTCGTATTATTTCGTGTACCGTCCTGTCCCCGATCCGGAAACCAGGGCATCACCCGGCCACGGACACTCTGCGCTTATTCTATCATATGCGAAACAAGTCCGCAAGCCAATGAGCCGAAAACTCAAGCGGAGGCATCCGGGACTGCCCCTTTCACAAAAACGCCCGCCGGCCCATATCACACAGGCCAGCGGGCACCCCCCTCGTTATTCTTTTACGGCCCCCGAAGTCAGGCCGCCGATAATATATTTCTGTCCCAGCAGGTACACGATGATCACCGGGATACAGGTCAGTACGATATCCGCAAAAATATAATTCCAGTAGTTCGTATTCTTGCCGAAGAACTGGTACACCGCCATGGTCATCGGGAACAGGCGGCTCTTGCTGGACAGATACAGAGGTGTCAGGAAATCGCTCCACACACCCATAAACTGCAGGATGAAGCAGGTCACCAGCGTGGGCTTGAGCATGGGCATGATGATCTTGAAAAACAGCGTTACCGGGCCCGCCCCGTCGATCACCGCCGCCTCGTCAAGCTCCACCGGAACCGTCGAGACAAAACTGTAGATCGTAAACACACAGAACGGGATCATGGCGCTGGTAAAGGCCAGAATGATACCCACCCTCGTATCGTTCAGCCGGAAGGTGCTGAGCACTTTCACCAGGGTCACATAGTTGACCGGGAAGAACAATCCGCACAGTACGAAATAGTACAGGAAATTATTGAGTTTCGTACGGCGCCTGCTCATCACGTAAGCCGCCATGGCCGCGCCGATCACACCCACCAAGGTGGCGATCGCCGCATACTCCAGGCTGTTGAAAAATCCCTGGATCAGCTTGCCCTTCTCGATAACCTCCGTATAGTTATTGAACATCCACTTCGTCGGCAGGGCCAGGGACATCCGGGACGCCTCCGCCTTGGGTTTGAAGGAATTGATCAGCACCATGTAGAAAGGCGCGATCACGATCAGGCACAGGATGATACAGCACAGCTGTTTTAATACAACGTTCACTTTCTTTTTCACTACTGCTGCACCTCCTTCTTGCTCATGGTGCGGACGATGAATACGCCCACCACCGCCGTGATGATCAGCAGGATCGTATTAAAAGCCACGGACATGCCGTACTGCCCGTTGGCGTACATCTGATAGGAGTAGGTGGTCATAACCTCTGTGGCATGGCCCGGGCCGCCGTTTGTCAGCACATAGATAATATCGAACACCTTCAGGCCGTAGGTGATACCGAACACCAGGTTGATCATGATGGAACCGGACAGCATGGGCAGGGTGATGTACCACAGCCGCTGCCAGAAATTCGCCCCGTCGATCTGTGCCGCCTCGTAATAAGTCTTGGGGATCGCCCCCAGGCCCGCGATAAAGATGGTCATGACATAACCGATACCGCGCCAGGCGTCCACACCCACGATGGATTTCCAGACCATGCCCAGATCCGACAGCCATTTCTGTTTCAGGAAACCGAGCTGTAAAAATTCCAGAACCCCATTCAAAAGACCGTTATTGTAATTCAGCACCGAGCGGAACACGATACCGATGATCACAAAGGGCAGGATTGAGGGCAGATAAAGCAGGGTACGGTAAATATTTTTCCCACGCAGTCCCTCCTGGAGCATCACGGCCAGAAACAGTGCCGGGATCAGCTTTACGATATTAGATACGACAGTAAACATCAGCGTATGGCCGATACCGGACAGATATTCCTTATCTGAGGTGAAGATCTCAATATAGTTTTTCAGGGCCACAAACTGCAGATCATCCGTCGTCCTTGAATTCCAATCGGTGAAGGAATAAAAAACGCCCAATAAACTGGGAAGCAGGAAAAATAATGCGTACAGCACCAACGGCACCAGTAAAAACCAATATGGATAAACTTTCTTTTTATTCACTGTAAAACCCCTTTACACTTATGGCTGCCAAACATCTGTCAGCGATAGATTTCAGCCATTGAAAGATTACGCCGGGGGCTGGCGTACCAGCGCTCCCGGCATATACAAATTTCCAGGTTACTTGGTCGAACAGGCTGTCACCCCATATGACAGATCAGCAACAGATGTTGCAGCCGCTGTCCATACTCCATGTTTTACTGCCATGCCGGATCGCCGGCTACTCCTGCAGCCTCGGCACGGTTTGAATCCATATTTTTCAGCACATCATTGGCCTCCATCGTACCCTGGCAGTAAGCGATCAGGTCAGCACCAAAGTTCATCCAGTAATCGTTGGTGTATTTAGTACCGGTCTGCAGCACGGGAGTACCCATCTTGGACTCATCGACCGTGCTCATGAACGCCTCCTCCTCGGGCAGCCAGTGCTGCTCAACGGCGTCGTCATTCATATGTATGTTGGTGTAAGCCGGAGAATTGTCCAGGATCTCCTGCAGGCTCTGGGTCTCACACACAAAATTGAAGAACTCTTTCACCAGCTCCGGATGCTCCGTTCCATTATAGCCGAACATGGTGGGACCGGCCGGGTTGGTGGGGAAGGTATCATTGTCGCCCAGGGGGATCAAAAACAGCCCAAACTCATCGGATGTACCGGTATCTTCCTGGATCTGTTTGATAAAGCTGGAATTGGCCATAGCCATCGCACAGTTTCTGTCACCGAACTCGTTGGACATATTGGTGCTGTCCGTACCGATCCAGTCCTCACCGAAATAACCCTTGTCGGACAGCTCCTTGAACTGGCCGAGAACCTCCAACATCTTCTCATTATCGGCAAAGGTCTCTGTATTGTTGTTCAGCCCCTCATACAGGCCGGGTTTGGTCTCCTCGTACACGCCGCCGATCTGGAAGAAGGCCAGCTGATGCTGCCATCCGTCGGCACCGGGCATGAACCAGGGTGTGATTCCCTCCGCAGCCAGTTTCTCGCATACCGTCAGAAGCTCGGCATAGGTCTTGGGAGCGGTCAGATTCAGCTCGTCAAACATGGTTTTGTTGTAGACCATGACGTACTCGGGAGAGTTGTGCCAGATCTGCAAGCCGTACAATTTGCCGTCATATTCGCAGGAGGAAAGCCTTGCTTCCGGCATCTTGGCCGCCCACTCGGCGCCTGTAAAATCGATACAGTATTTCTCGGGATCTACGATCACGGACTCGATGGCGAAGGGATTGGACTGGATCCAGAAAATATCCGCACAGGAATCGGTGGTCAGCTTGGACTGCAGCAGATCGGAATACTGATCCGCCGGGATCGTCTGCAGATCCACGGTCACATCGTATGTATCTTCAAAACGGGCGATGGTCTCATCATACCGGTTGTCCATCCATCCTGCGGATACCAGGATACTGAGCTCCTGGCCGGAGAAATCCTCTGTGGCTGCCGCGGAGCTCCCGCCCGCCTCGCTGCCTGCGTCGGATGCCTCCCCGGCATCGGATCCCGCGGAAGCCGGAGCCTCGCTGGCCTCCCCGGCGCTGCCTGCATCAGAAGCCGCCGAGCTGCTGCCCGAACCGCCGCCGCAGCCTGCCAGCATACCGGTCAGCATGGATGCACATAAAATTGCACTGATTACTTTCCTTTTCATTTTCATCCTCCTAATTATTGCTTTTTTATTAAAAAGCTTATTTATTTATGAATTATACCGTTCAATCTGCATAGGGTCTATGGACTTTTCCTCCATTAATTTGTACATTTTTTCTTCATTGCATCGTTGCCTTGACAGCATGTATACTCCCTTTTGGGAAAAGTGTTCCCACTGCATAACATTTGAAATAAAATGCCTATTCCCACATGAGTTTACGAACTGTGATAAGGGAAGAAATCAAACTCATCCACCGCAAAAGCGATGTCAATCTGGAACGGCTCACGCTGCGGCATCTGCAATCCCTGTTCGTCTGCAATGACCAGATAATAAACAGCAGTATTGCTGTATTTCAGAGATTTCAAATTAAACTGGCAACGTAAAGTACGCTCTGCACCATTATCGCTTGTCTTATCTGCAATAATCTTCTGAACATCACTAATCTGCCTGCCATTTTCATCCGTAAAGTAAACCTGATAGG
>DPJQ01000286.1:16713-16938 GCA_003542935.1 Lachnospiraceae bacterium
AGCTGCTTCACGGTTGGCACCAACAGCATCCTTCTGATAGAAATTCAGAGAAAAAATCATATTACTGATTTTACGGTTTGCTGACAACAGATTAACCGTTACCGGCTTCGTATCATATTTCTGCTTATTACGTTTATACTCCATAGAATCGTTGCGGAGATAGTGATACTCGATGACCGGAACAACCATTTCCTGCAAGCTGATACCGCCATGCACAAAGTTCAT
>DPJQ01000011.1:0-11077 GCA_003542935.1 Lachnospiraceae bacterium
TGGCTACCGTGTGAAAAGTAACTTGCCGTGGTGGTCCGGACGCAAATTAATGTGGGCGGGCTTGAAAAACAGGCCTGCATATAGTATCATAAACATGTGTTGCCTGGATGATAAAAACAGAGTTTTTTTATATATAGAAAAAGCTGCAGGCTGCATGGAAGGAGAAAGAGGTTAATGATTAAAACATTAAAATGTTTACAGCAGCTCAAGGAGACGCCATTCGATATTTCAAAGGATAAACCCCGACTTATGGGATTGTACGATGCGATTCATAAAATAGCCAATGATAAAAATGGTTTTGTGCGCCAGTCATCAGGAATGATGAAGGCATTAAAAATCGGAAAATTGTCGGAGAGTGAAGAAAAGAATTGGTTGAACTATGCCGGTGAAATATATGCTTCTTATGCGGCTGTGAAAATGTATGAAGAGTCTCAGCAGGGCACACTCAGAATTTCGGCAGAGGAGCTGGAGCAGGTACTTTCTTTTTATCTGAATGGCAGATGCTCGAAAGAGGTTACGGCCATTGGGATCTATGTATGTGCGCAGCAGATGAATGAAGAAAATCCGATGCAGTCGTATGAATTGACGAAAAAAGCATTTACGGTTTATCCTGATCTGGCGAGTCTTCTGGGAGTGAAATATCGTTATAAAGGAAAGGTAACGGAGGAAGAGCTGACAGAAGTGTGTCCCTGGTGCGGTAGTAAAGGCGAGGATATTGTTCCTTATTATTGTTCCCCGCAGGTGATGCAGTTAGATAATAATCAGTCATTCCCTCCGGCGAAGCTCTGGATGAAATGCAGGCACTGCGGTAATTACTTTACATTTAATTTTCCAAAGTCGAACGTAGGGATAATTAACGGCCATTATACCCAAGAGGGAAAAGAGAAGAAATTACAGAACAAATTTTCTTTGGATAATTATAATTCTATTTTTAATCAGTTCAAAGCATTAACCTCGGGGGCGGATTACCTGGAAATCGGAACAGGTACCGGTGAAATGCTGGCGGTTGCTTTGGAGTTCGGATATCATGTGGAGGCAATCGAAATATGCCAGGAAGATGCCGAGAGGATTTCGTCTTTTCTGGGCGTAGACGTGAAGTGGTGTGATATTGCAGAATATGAGACAGACAAGCAGTATGATGTAATTGTCATGGGGGATGTTCTGGAACATGTCATTGAGCCCGCTAAGATTCTGAAAAAAGTAAAGAAAATGTTGAAGAAGGACGGTGTTTTATGGATTTCTACGCCGAATTATAATTGCGCATATGCAAGAATGGAAAAGTTTTCTCATTGTATGTGGCATGCATTAAATCACTATACCTATGTGTCCTTTGAGAGCTTAAATGAAGTATTGCAAAGCATTGATATGGAAGTAATTCATTATGATATGAGCGCCAGATACATAGGTTCTATGGAATTATTTATTAAGCATCAGGACAAATAAAACCGGTTGGTACAAATTGGATATGGGGCAGGCAATGAAAAGGCTGCGGCCCGACATCAGGTGGGAGAAATATGAAGCGGGAAAGAAATCAAAAATGGAGAATGTGGAGTTTTCTTGTGTTGTGCCTCTTTCTGGCCATTTTGTCTGGTGCAGGGCAGGTGCAGGCGGCAAAATTACCCAGGCTGAGGGTAAAAGGAACGCAGCTCGTAAATGATCAGGGAAAAACAGTACAGTTAAAAGGGGTCAGTACCCATGGGTTATCCTGGTATCCGGAGTATGTGAACCAGAAAGCTTTTACATACATGAAGAAAAACTGGAAGGTCAATGCGGTGCGTCTGGCCTTGTATACCAGTGAGTATAACGGCTATTGTGTCGGGAGCGCGGCCAACCGGAAGGCTTTGGAGAAGCTGATTGACCGGGGCGTACAGTATGCCACCAAAGCGGGGATGTACGTGATTATTGACTGGCATATATTGAGTGACGGAAATCCCCGTACCTATGAAAAGAAAGCAGTGGCTTTCTTTAAGAAGATGGCGGAAAAATATAAAGACCATACCAATGTGCTCTACGAAATATGTAATGAGCCAAACGGCGGGACCACCTGGAGCACGGTCCGCATCTATGCAAAAAAGGTAATCAAGGCTATTCGCTCAAAGGACAGGGATGCGGTGATCCTGGTTGGTACGCCCACCTGGTCTCAGGATGTGGATTTGGCCGCTGAAAATCCTCTCAAGGATTATAATAATGTGATGTACACGCTGCATTTTTACGCGGGAACCCACGGGGATTATCTGCGGAAAAAGGCCCAGGCGGCGCTGAAGGCCGGACTCCCTCTGTTTGTCTCTGAATTCGGTATCTCCGATGCCTCCGGAAACGGAAGCCTGAACACAAAAGAGGGAAATAAGTGGATGGCGTTTCTGAATAAACACAAGATCAGTTACGTGGCCTGGAACCTTTCTAACAAATCCGAGAGTTCGGCTCTGCTGAAATCTTCGGTGAAAAAAACAACGGGCTGGAAGAACAGTGAACTTTCCGCCTGGGGAAAGTGGTATGTGAAAAAAACAACAGGAAAATAACTGTATATAAAAATGCCCCTGCGGACCGGCCTTTGTCCGACTGGGGCATTTTGTACATCCGGCAGATAGCCCTTACGTGCGCTCCAGTGCCGGTCTTGCAAGTATTTTGTTGATATTGACGGCAAACAGCGTTCCCGCCGTGATGATCGATAAAAGATCCGCCACCGGTTCCGCCAGGAATACCGCAAACACTTTGTCTGAAAAAAACAGGGGCAGGATATAGATCAGCGGGATCAGCAGGATGACCTTGCGCAGGCAGGCAATGAGGAGGGAGAGCTTCGCCTGTCCCAGGGCCATGAAAGTCTGCTGTACCGCCATCTGGATGCCGAACAGGCCGGTAGCGCCCATATAAATGCGCAGGGCCCATTTGGTCAGGCTGATCAGCTCGGGCGAGTTGTTATTGAACAGCCGGACGAATACACCGGGGAAAAGCTCCACAAACCCCCAGAAGACCAGCGTATAGATCAGACTGGAGACGAGGAGTATCCGGAAAGTCTTTTTTACCCGGCTGATGTTGCCGGCGCCATAGTTAAAGCTGATCAGGGGCTGTGCGCCCTGACCCAGTCCCTGCACGGGCAGGAACTGGAGCTGCATGATGCTGGAGAGGATGGTCATGGCCCCCACTGCTGCATCCCCGCCGAATTTTGACAGAGATGAGTTGAAGGCTACGTTCAGGAGGCTTTCCGTGATATTCATGATAAAAGGGGCTATGCCGAGGGCCATCACGGGCAGGATCACGGTACGTTTCACGTGCATTTTTCCGACTCGTATCCTCAGTTTTGTTTTGGGTCCTGTCAGAAAACGCAGCACCCACAGGGCCGAGACTCCCTGAGAGATGATCGTTGCCAGGGCCGCTCCCTGCACGCCCATTCCAAATGCGAATATGAAAATCGGATCTAGAATAATATTGAGTATCGCTCCGATCAGCACAGTCATCATGCTGATTTTTGAGAATCCCTGGGTGGTCACAAACATATTCAGACCCAGCGTCATCATGACACAGACGGTTCCGAATACATAGATCCGCATATAGGAGATAGCGTAGGGAAAAGTATTGTCGCTGGCGCCGAACATCCGCAGGATCGCGGGGCCGCTCATTTCCAGAACGGCAGTGAGCGCTACGGAAATGCCCAGGAGCATAGCCGTGCAGTTTCCCAGGATATGTTCCGCACTGTCCATGTCCCCTTTCCCCATATAAATAGCAGACCGGGGAGCACCGCCGGCTCCGATCAGGCTGGAAAAGGCCGTGATCATCATAATGACAGGAAAGCAGAGACCCAGACCGGTCAGAGCCATCCCGCCTACTTCCGGGATGTGTCCGATATAGATGCGGTCCACAAGATTGTATAGAAGGTTAACTAATTGGGCGATAATCGTCGGTATGGCCAGTTTCATCAGCAAAGGCCCGACAGGATCTTTGCCCAGATTTTGATTTTTTGTATTTTTTTCCATAATGAAGCATTCCTTTTTCCTATATTTTGAGCAGACAGCACAGAAAGGGCGAATTTCTATATATTAGAGCACAGATATCCTTTTTTGTCAAACAATCGTTGGTTCACGGTGGATGAGGACATAATAAGTTCATAAATCGAGATTGAAATGGAGAAAAAGCGGGGATATAATGATGGGGAAATCAGCGAAGGAGGCAGAAGATTTAACGTTACTTGATGTGAGAGGATGAACAGAGGGAGGCATGGATATGCGTATTTTACTGGCTGAAGATGAACGGGATCTAAACAGGATCATTGCGCAGAAACTGACGTCTGACGGTTATAGTGTGGACAGCTGCCTGGATGGGGAAGAGGCTATAGATATTCTGTCTTATACAGATTATGACGCGGTCATTCTTGATATCATGATGCCGAAAGCCGACGGATTTGCCGTTTTGAAAAGTCTCAGGAATGCAGGAAAGACGACACCGGTGTTGTTCCTCACTGCGCGGGATGCGGTATCTGACCGTGTGAAGGGACTGGACAGCGGCGCCAATGATTATCTGGTAAAGCCCTTCTCTTTTGAGGAATTATCCGCCCGACTCCGTGCCATGATGCGGACGGCTTTTGGCACGGCCAGCAATATTCTGTCTATAGAAGATCTGACACTGGACTGTGCCAGCCATGTGGTAAAGCGGGCCGGAAAGGAGATTGATTTATCCGCCCGGGAATATGCCATGCTGGAATATTTTATGCATAATCAGGGCATCGTATTATCAAGAGAAAAAATTGAAAACCATATATGGAATTTTGAGTACGAGGGCGGAACCAACGTGGTGGATGTGTATATCAGCTATCTGCGCAGGAAGATCGATGGCGGACATGAAGTGAAGCTCATACACACGGTTCGCGGAAGGGGATATGTCCTGCGGGCGGGTGAGGGCAGATGAAACGTCTCTCCATAAGGTTCAGGATCACCTTCTGGTTCACGGCTGCATTGATCCTGGTGGTGCTGTTTACCTATGTGGCAATTTTTTTCGTCAGCGACCAGATCTTACAGAAGACCATACGGGACAACCTGATTGAGACAGTGGAAGACAATGTGGATGAAGTAGAATTCTATCAGAGCATTGCCGAGGTGGATCTGAACGCCGATGTAGACCATTTTATCGAATACGGAAAGGGTTATCTGGAAATCGATGATGATTTCCTGGATTCGGTCAATCAGGTTTATACTGCCCTGTATCAGGATGACGGTGCATTGCTGTACGGAGAGAATCCCATTTCGCGGGAGGTGGCCAACACCGGATTTGTGGATGGCCATGTTCAGCACATTCATGTGGCTGGCAGGAAATATTATATATTTGACAGACAACTGACGGAGGAGGGATTGGAAGGACTCTGGCTCAGAGGCGTGGCGTCAGAGGAGCAGGGGGTCGTGCAGAATTCAACTCTGATACAGATCTCTGTCATCTTTTTACCCCTTCTGGTTTTGCTGGCTTCCGTGGGTGGTTATTGGATCGCGGCCCGGGCGCTGGGGCCGATTCAGGAGATATCCCGGACGGCAGATCAGATCGGGAGGGAAAATGATCTGAAAAAGAGGATCAATCTGGGCGGAGGAGAGGATGAGCTGCACCGGCTTGCCGACAGTTTTAACGATATGTTTGAAAAGCTGGACGAGGCATTTGAGGCAGAACGTCAGTTTACATCTAATGCCTCCCATGAGCTGCGAACGCCCATGTCCGTGATCATGGCACAATGCGAGTATACTCTGGAGGAACCGCGGTCGGCAAAGGAGTATGAGGAGGCTCTCCGGGTCATTCAGCGGCAGAGCAGAAAGATGTCGGGGCTGATCAACGATATGCTGGATTTTGCCAGACTGGACAATCATCCGGAACGGTATGGAAAGGAAGATATCGATATGACGGAGCTGGTCTCTTCCGTCTGCACGGATATGGCGCTGGTTCGGGAGAAGAGTATCTCCCTGCAGTTTGATGTGAAAGACGGCGTGGGATTTTATGGGAACCGTGAACTTCTGTCCCGGTTGCTTGTCAATCTGATCAGCAATGCCTACCGCTATGGCCGGGAAAACGGACATATTTTTGTCCGGCTCCGGACGGGAGAGACAGAGCTGTATCTGTCCGTGTCGGATGACGGGATCGGCATCCGCGGGGAAGAACAGCAGAAAATCTTCCGCCGTTTCTACCAGGCGGATAATTCCCGTTCCGGTGTCGGCCTGGGGTTGGGCCTGTCTATGGCTAACGAGATCGCCCGCTTTCATGGAGGAAATATTTCCGTGGAGAGCGTGCCGGGAGAGGGCAGCGTCTTTACATTGACGGTGCCGATGCCATAAAAGGCGCCGGAGGTTTACTTTTTTCTCTGGAGTGTGTTTGAAAATTGCTTTCCGGCAGATGGCGGGAATGAATTTTCAAACGCGCTTTAATATTGCTTTAATGATCGGATCATATAATGTGTGCAGAAAATCGGCCATGGGCTGTTTGTCTGCATACGAAGGCATGCAGAAGAAAGGAGTGATCAAGTTATGATAAGTAAACTGTTTTCAACACCGAAGCGCACTGCTGTAACCATGGGAAGCCTTTTCCTGTTGCTGGTGGCCATCGGCGTCGGTACTGTAGTTGCGGCGAAATCCGTCACGAAAAATTCTTCTATCGGGGAAGAGAATGCCAAAAATTTTGCATTTGCGGACGCAGGGGTGGATCCTTTACTGGCAAAAAGAGTACGGACCGAATATGGGCATGAGCAGGGACATTTTGTGTATGAGGTAGAATTTGTTGCCGATAACATGGAATATGAATACTGGATCAAGGCTGAGGACGGCTCAGTGGTAAAAAAGCAGACGGAGCTTCTGGATGTCAGCGGATCGGATATCACCACCGCAGAAAAAATTGAGGGGGAGAGTCAGGCGGTATCCGCCCAGGGAGCCGGAAACGGCAACAGAGATATACCAGAAGACAGTTCCGGTACAGTTACACAGGATGAACAGACAGATCTTTCGAATGGCGGCTCTGATACGGGTTCTTACATCGGTATTGACCGGGCAAAGGCCATTGCTGTTGAACATGCCGGTTTCACAGACAATGAGGTCAGTTTTTCCAAAGCCAAGCTGGAAAATGACGACGGATACACCCTGTATGAGATTGAATTCTACAAAGACCGGATGGAGTATGAGTATAAGATTCATGCATCCACCGGTGAAATCCTGGAATATGATATGGACAGGGATGATTAGTTATAAATGAACAGTATTTATTAACAATTTTAATAAATTTGTGTGTTTTGAATAATTTGCTTGAAGTGAAGCCGAATGTCTAGTAGAATATGACTATATCGAAATATTGGAGGTTTTTATCATGGACGTTTACAGATCAGACAAAATTCGCAATGTAGTACTCCTTGGACACGGCGGAGCCGGTAAGACGACTTTGACAGAAGCGATGGCTTATTTGTCCGGTATCACCAGCAGAATGGGTAAAGTTACCGACGGAAATACAGTCAGCGATTACGATAAAGAGGAAATCAAACGCAAATTTTCAATATCCACATCGGTAATCCCGGTGCAGTGGCATGGCTGCAAAGTCAACGTGCTGGATACACCGG
The DNA here is from genome assembly GCA_003542935.1 of Lachnospiraceae bacterium. GTDB lineage: Bacteria > Bacillota > Clostridia > Lachnospirales > Lachnospiraceae > UBA11957. The sequence continues at coordinate 7,568 of DPJQ01000011.1, forward strand.
GTTTTTTCGATTTTGTCGGTGAGGTGGAGGAGGCTGTCACGGCAGCGGATGCCGCTGTCATCGTGGTAAACGGCAAGGCCGGCGTGCAGGTGGGAACCCAGAAAGCCTGGGAGCTGTGTGAGAAATATAAGCTGCCCCGCATGTTCTTTGTGACGGGTATGGACAATGATACGGTCAGTTACCGGAAGGTCATTGAAGAACTGACGGAGCTGTACGGCAAGAAGATTGCGCCCCTCCACATGCCTATCCGCCAGAATGAAGAGTTCACAGGATATGTCAATATCGTAAAAAATAAAGGCCGCAAATTCCTGGCCAAAGATGTTCATGAGGAATGCCCGATACCGGACTACTGCCAGGAATATCTGGAGAAGTACAGAGATATCCTGATGGAGTCTGTGGCGGAGACCAGCGAGGAATTCATGGACAGGTATTTTGAGGGCGATGAGTTCTCGGTGGACGAAATCATGATGGCGGCCTCCATGAATATTCAGGACGGTTCCCTTGTGCCTGTCAGCATGGGCGCACCGAATATCCTGTACGGTGTGACTAATCTGCTGGATGATATTGTGGATTTCCTGCCCAACCCGACGATTCGGGAGAGGGTAGGTATGACCAAGGATACGGGAGAGATCTACCGGGCAGATTACGATTTTTCCAAAGCCAAATCCGCTATTGTATTCAAGACCATCGTTGACCCCTTCATCGGAAAGTATTCTCTGATCAAGGTATGTTCCGGTGTGTTAAAGACAAATGACACTATGTACAATGCTGTCCAGGAGGAGGAAGAGCGCCTCGGAAAATTGTATGTGCTGGAGGGCAACAAGCCCACCGAGGTGAGTGAGCTGTTTGCCGGCGATATCGGCGCTATCGGTAAGCTGGATGCACGGACCGGCGATACTCTCTGCGCCTCAAAGGGCAATCAGGTTCTCTATACCAAGCCGGCGGTGTCCTCGCCTTATAACTGTATGAGGTACATAGTGCCCAATAAAAATGAGCTGGACAAGGCTGCCCAGGCTCTGAGTAAGATGGCCCAGGAGGATCTGACTCTTAAGCTGGTCAATGACTCCGCCAATCATCAGTCCCTGATTTACGGTATCGGTGATCAGCAGCTGGATATCGTGATCAGCAAATTAAAAGAGCGCTATAAAGTAAATGTGGAACTGGTGAAGCCAAAGGTGGCTTTCCGTGAGACGATCCGCAAGAATTCCGATGTGGATGCGAAATATAAAAAGCAGACAGGCGGCCATGGGCAGTATGGTCATGTGAAGATGCGTTTCGAGCCCTCCGGCGACCTGGAGTCCACCTACACTTTTGAACAGATGGTGGTGGGCGGTGCCGTGCCGAAGAATTATTTCCCGGCCGTTGAGAAGGGACTGCAGGAATCTGTGGAGTCCGGCCCACTGGCGGCTTATCCGGTGGTAGGTGTGAAAGCGGTTCTCTATGATGGTTCCTATCATCCGGTGGATTCTTCTGAGATGGCTTTCAAACAGGCTACAAGGATGGCATTCAAAAAAGGATTTATGGAGGCTTCCCCGGTGCTTCTGGAGCCTATTGTCACTATGAAGGTGACGGTGGCCGATAAGTATACCGGCGATGTGATGGGTGATCTGAACAAGAGACGCGGCCGTGTATTGGGCATGAATCCGGATCACAAAGGCAACACGATCATTGAGGCTGATGTGCCGATGCTGGAGATCCATGGTTATTCCACGGTACTTCGTTCCATGACCGGCGGAAGCGGTGATTTCTCCTATGAGTTTGCCCGTTATGAGCAGGCTCCCTCTGATATCCAGGCGAAGGAGATCGAGGCAAGGGCTTCCCAGATTGAGGATGTGGATGCCTGAGATCGCACATTTTAGTTAGAAAATAAGAAAGATTAAAAAACGCTGTACAACGGGATTGTCCATTGTACAGCGTTTTAGATGTTATTTATATTCTTTACTTTTTACATATGCAATTCCGTCCCATACTTTTCGTATGAATATACTGAGCCGTTTTATCGCCATACTGCTGTAACGCAGCATAGGTTCCGTACACACGGCAAATACGCCCAACAGCATGCCGCATTGGAGAGAAATACCGGTAATGGCGAAGAGATCGCTGATAAAAAAGATGCAGAACAGCATACCGACGGCACAGCATATCAATACGGCGCCCCGCAGCAGATTCAGCGGTTTGCTGACCCGGTAGAGGATCATCAGTCCCACGACGGCCAGAAGGAGAGTGGCGGCGGTGGAGAGATCGGTGGCGTCCACTCCGAAAGTATTGCCGAAGATGACCAGAGCTCCCACGGCCACGGCATCTGTCAGTCCGGCGGGCAGCGCGGAAACCAGTACATTTGATATAAAATGACCCTCGATTCGGTTTTTGTTCGGCTGCATGGCCAGGAAAAATCCGGGAACGCCGATAGTAAACATACTGATCAGAGATACCTGGGAAGGCTCCAACGGATAATCCAGCATAATGACCATGGAGAAAATAGCCAGAAGCAGGGAGAATATATTTTTAACCAGAAACAGGCTGGCAGATCGGGTGATATTGTTGACCACACGCCGTCCTTCGGCCACTACGGAGGGCATACTGGAAAAACGGGAATCTAAAAGCACCAGATCAGAAGCCTGGGCAGCCGCGTCGGAACCGGAGGCCATGGCAATGCTGCAATCGGCATCTTTCAATGCCAGTACGTCATTGACACCGTCCCCGGTCATGGCTACGGTATGTCCGTCCGCCTGCAGGGCGCGGACGAATTTGCGTTTCTGGTCCGGCGTTACCCGGCCGAATACGGTGAACTGCCGGACTGCCATGGCAATATCTTCGCTGCTCTCCAGCAGCCGGGCATCGATATATTTGTCTGCGTCGACGATACCGGCTTTCTGGGCAACTTCCGATACGGTCATGGGGTTGTCGCCGGAAATAACCTTGATATGCACATCCTGTTCGGCGAAATAGCGGAAAGTTTCCGGCGCTTCCTCGCGGATCTGGTTGGACAGAAGTAGCAGGCACCAGGGGGTGAAGTCCCCGGTCAGGGCCTGGCCCTGGGGGTTTTCGCTGTACTCTCCGAATATCAGTACGCGGTATCCTTTGCTGCTGTGTTCTGCCACCTGTTCCTCGTATTCTTCATAGTCGTCCCCCAGAACAAATTCCGGCGCCCCCAGCACATAAGTACCGTCCGCAAAAGTTACGCTGCTATATTTGTATGCGGATGAAAACGGTACCACGGCCTCGGCTGCAGCGGTATGCTCCGGCCTGAAATATTTTTTCAGGGTTTTCATGGTACTGTTGTCGGCTTCCATATTGGAAGCGAAATCGGACAGGCGCTTTTCGCAGTCCTGCCTTGTGGCTTTGCCACTGTCAAAAGGCAGGATGTCATCGACGGTCATTTCATTTTCGGTGATGGTCCCGGTTTTGTCCACACAGAGGGTGTCTACCCGGGCCAGCATCTCCATGGACGCCAGCTCCTGACACAGCGCGCCCCGGGCCGCCAGACGCACCACCCCCACCGCCAGCACC
>DPJQ01000011.1:11286-12302 GCA_003542935.1 Lachnospiraceae bacterium
GGTGTCTACCCGGGCCAGCATCTCAATGCATTTCATATCATGGACCAGCACTTTTTTACCGGCCAGCCGCATGACGCTGACAACCAGGGCCACGCTGGCCAGAAGATAAAGTCCTTCGGGAATCATGCCGATGATGGCGGCCACCATGGAGGTGACGCTGCTGCGGAAGGTTTCACCGGCGAGGAAAAACTGCTGGGAAAAAAGGGTGATACCGATGGGGATGATCAGGATACCCGCCACCAGCACGATTTTATCAAGGGAGCGGATCATTTCCGTCTGTTCCTTCGGTTTGCTTTTTTTAGCTTCCAGGGTCAGCTGGGAGATGTAGGAGTCCTCGCCAACCTCGTCAAGTTGGGCATAACATTTGCCGCCGACGACAAAACTGCCTGAAAGCAGAGGAGAGCCGGGCTCTTTGGTAATTTCATCGGCTTCCCCGGTGATCAGGGATTCATTGACCTGAATCTGTCCTTCCATCACCTCCGCGTCGGCAGGAATCTGATTGCCGGCGGCAAAAATCACCACGTCGTCCAGCACCAGCTCCGAAGAGGGAATCACCATCTCACTGCCGCCCCGGATGACCCGAGATTTGGGAGCGTTCAATACGGTGAGTTTATCCAAAACATTTTTGGACCGGATTTCCTGAACGATACCGATGACCGTGTTGGCGATCACAATCGGGAGAAAAGTCAGATCCCGGAAAGATCCCGCGATGATCAGCAATACGGCAATTACCGTAAATACCAGATTAAAATAGGTAAAGACATTGCTTTTAATGATATCCGGCACCGTCTTCGAGGGCGGTTCTACAGGAGTGTTGACCAGTCCTTCGCGGATACGTTGTTCGACCTGCTCTTTCGTGAGCCCGGTCTGGATATCGGGGAAAAATCGTTGGTTTGCTTTCATACTCATGTACTCCGTCTGCGTGAAATTATGTCTATATGTAGACTATAACGAAACAGGCCGACAAATTCATCCAAAATTTTCTATAATTCACTATTTTTATCTTTTTTTTATAT
>DPJQ01000063.1:0-15158 GCA_003542935.1 Lachnospiraceae bacterium
AACCTGAGTGACGGAATAATTATAAAGAAAGCGCTTTTGGAAGTTTTCTGGTAAAAAGGTCCGGATACCTTTGCAGGGTATCCGGATCTTTTGTTTTGTCCGAAAATTGTATTCCGGAAAAATAATTTTGATATGTAGAAAGAGACCTGTTACCAGGCCTCTTTCCAAAGTTTAAATGAGGGGGGAGATAGTTAGTGGTTAATCAACTATCCGGTTAACATTATAGCGAGAGGTTGTGAACAAGTTGTGTACAATCAATAAAAGAAAATAAAAGAAAATGATAAAATTATGAACAGAACAGAATATAAATATTTAATAGTGCAGTAACCGGCTTCGAATTTTTCCTTTCCCCCGCATTGAAAACAAATCTTATCTATGGTATGCTACTTCTGATATGCCTTTGGCATGAATGTTTTTATATTAATTATCAGGAGGCTGAGTATGAAATTATCTGCTTTAGTCGAAGACATACAGGCGGAGGTCCGGCAGGGAAGCCTGGATCTCGAGATTACGGATATTACCTGCGATTCCCGGGAGGTCAGAAAAGGCTCTTTATTTATCTGTATCTGCGGAGCCAATGTGGATGGTCATGATTTTGCGGCCCAAGTTGCGGAGAAAGGAGCGGCTGTCCTGGTCACAGAACGTGAGGTGGAGGTTCCGGCACATATTACAGTGCTGCGGGTGGAGGATTCCCGTTATGCTATGGCCCATATAGCTGCCGCCTGGTACGGTCATCCTGCCGACCGGCTTCGGATCATCGGTGTGACCGGCACTAAGGGTAAAACCACGACTACATATCTGGTGAAATCCATTCTGGAGAATGCCGGGTATAAGGTAGGACTCATAGGTACCATAGAGACGATCATCGGTGAAAAAACAATCCCTTCCCTGAATACTACCCCGGAATCCCTTTTGATTCAGAAATATTTTTCTGAGATGGCGGAAGCGGGCTGCGACTGTGTGATTATGGAGGTGTCTTCCCAGGGCCTTAAGTTGCACCGGACGGCGGGATTTATCTTTGACATCGGTATATTTACCAATATTGAACCGGATCATATCGGGCCCAATGAACATGAAAGTTTCGAAGAATACCTCGAATGTAAGAGCCGCCTGCTGCGCCAGTGCCGCACGGGTATCGTCAATGCCGACGACGAGCATCTTGAGCAGATTGTCGCCGGACACACCTGCCGTCTGGAAACCTTCGGCTTTTCAGAGGAGGCCGACCTGCGGGCCGTGGATGTAAAACTGGTGTCGGGCCGCGGGATGCTGGGCATCTCCTATCGGACGGAGGGATTGATGAGCTTTCCGGTGGAGATTGATCTCCCGGGCAAATTCAGCATTTATAATTCTCTGACGGCAATCGCCATCTGCCGTCATTTTTCTGTGTCTGAGGAGGACATTGTCCGGGCGCTGAAAAATGCAAAGGTAAAAGGACGCATTGAGATGGTCAGGGTTTCGGATGATTTCACCTTGATGATTGATTATGCCCACAACGCTATGAGCCTGGAGAGCCTTCTGACTACGCTGCGGGAGTATCGGCCCCACAGGCTGGTATGCGTATTTGGCTGTGGGGGAAACCGTTCCCGGCTTCGCCGTTATGAGATGGGTGAAGTATCCGGACGACTGGCAGATCTGTCTGTCATCACTTCGGATAACCCGCGGTTTGAGGAGCCCCAGGCGATTATTGACGACATAAAAGTGGGGATTGAAAAGACGGATGGCAAGTACGTCGAGATCATCGACCGGAAGGAGGCTATCGCATATGCGATCCACCATGGGGAGCCGGGAGATATCATCGTATTGGCCGGCAAAGGGCATGAGGATTACCAGGAAGTCAGAGGTAAGAAATATCCGATGGATGAGCGGGACCTGATTCAGGCTATTTTACAGGAGGACCAGAACAGGCAGTAATCAGTACACAAAACAATTTATCTGTGGAGAAGGGGAGCTATGAAATTTGCAGATGTTATTGTAGATATTTCTGCAGAACAGCTTGACCGGAAGTTCCAGTATCGGATTCCGACCATGCTTGAGCAGGATATCCGTCCGGGTGTCCAGGTGGAGGCTCCATTCGGGAAGGGGAACCGAACGGTGGCCGGCTATGTAATCCGCGTGACAGACAAACCGGACTATGAGTTGGAGAAAATCAAATATATACAGGGGATATCGCAAAAGAAACAGTCTCTGGAAGGGAGGCTGATCGAGTTGGCGGCCTGGATACGGGAGAGCTATGGCTGTACTATGCTCCAGGCTCTAAAGACGGTTTTGCCGGTCAGGCAAAAGACCGGCAGAAGAACCAGCCGTATGATTGTTCTAAAACTTTCGAAAGAGGAAGCCGCCGGTATCCTTGAGGAGGAAAGACGCAGAAGTCATACGGCCCGGGTTCGCTTGTTAGAGCGGCTTATTGCCAATGGCTCGGAAGATTATGCGGTTTGTTTAAAGGAGCTGAATTTGTCCGCGTCGGTGGTGCGGGCCCTGGAAAAAAGAGGTATACTTTTTGTGGAAGAGGAATCCGGAGATCTACCTTTGCTTCGGGGGAAAGAACGGGAGATATTTTTCCCGGAGCTTACCGAGGAACAGGGCAGGGCCGCCGATGAAATTCGGGAGGAATGGCGCGGAGAAAATCCCCGGCCTGTTTTGCTTCACGGTATTACAGGGAGTGGTAAGACTATGGTGTATATGAGTCTGATCGCCATGATGTTGGAGCAGGGCCGCCAGGTGATCCTGCTGGTGCCGGAGATTGCTCTGACCTATCAGAACGTACAGCGTTTCTGTGAGTATTTCGGTAAGGATGTGGCGATTATCCACTCCCGGCTTTCCCAGGGAGAGCGGGCGGAACAGTTTGGCAGGGCAGCCCGGGGGGAAGCCCGGATTATGATCGGTCCCCGCTCTGCACTGTTTGCCCCATTTCCGTCCCTGGGGCTGATCATCGTGGACGAAGAGCAGGAGAGTTCCTATCACAGCGAGATGACGCCCCGCTACCATGCCAGGGAGACGGCGGTGGAACGGGGACGGCTGGAGGGAGCCCGGGTACTGTTCGGGTCGGCGACACCTTCCATGGAGGCCCGCTATCGCTGTGAGACGGGAGAATACCGGGAGGTGAGAATGTCCCGGCGTTTCGGTTCCCAGGGGCTGGCCAGGGTTAGAATTACCGATATGCGGGAAGAATTAAGGAGGGGCAATCGTTCCATATTGGGAAGCGATCTCCGCCAGGGCCTTACGGATTGTCTGGCCCGGGGAGAACAGGCCATGCTTTTTCTGAACCGGCGGGGTTATGCCGGTTTTGTTTCCTGCCGTACCTGTGGATATGTGGTCAAGTGCCCCCACTGTGACGTGTCCATGACGATCCATAAGCACGGCCGTCTGGTCTGCCATTACTGTGGATATGAGACGGCGGCAGTTCATAACTGTCCTTCCTGTGGTTCGCCCTATATAGGCGGTTTCCGGGCGGGCACCCAGCAGGTGGAAGAGATGCTCTCCCGGGAGTTTCCAAAGGCCCGGGTGCTTCGTATGGATATGGATACCACCCGCCATAAAAACGACCACGAGAAGCTGCTGCGGGCTTTCGGGGAGGGACAGGCGGATATTCTGGTGGGAACCCAGATGATCGTGAAGGGTCATGATTTTCCCCGGGTGACGCTGGTGGGAGCTTTGGCGGCGGATCTGTCCCTGTATACGGGCGATTACCGTGCTGCGGAACGTACTTTCCAGCTTTTGACCCAGGCAGTGGGCCGTGCCGGCCGTGCTGACCGTCCCGGTATGGCGGTGATCCAGACGTATCATCCCGAACACTATGCCATCCAGGCGGCCGCCCGTCAGGACGATGATATTTTTTATGAGGAAGAGCTGGGATACCGGCGTCTGATGGGGTATCCGCCGGTGGATAACCTGTTGGCTATTCATGCCAGCAGCGCCGACGAAATCCGTCTGAATACGGCGGTGGAATATTTGAAACGCTATCTTTTTCGGGCGGCAGGCCGGGAGAAGGTACAGATCATAGGCCCTGCGGACGAAGCGGTATCCAAAGTGAAGGATATGTATCGGAAAGTAATCTACATTAAGCATAAAGCCTACAGGACGCTGATCAGCCTGAAAGATAAAACAGAGCGGTATGTGGAGATCAACAGCGGTTTCCGTGGCATTTATATACAATACGATTTTAATGCGTAAAGGAGAATAATTATGGCAATCCGAAATATCAGAGTTATGGGGGACAGGGTGCTGAATAAGAAATCCCGTCCCGTGGAGGTGATGACGCCGAAGCTGCGCACCCTTATCCAGGACATGTTTGACACCATGTATGAGGCGACGGGGGTGGGCCTGGCGGCACCGCAGGTGGGAATCCTGAGACGCATCGTGGTGATCGATGTGGAAGAGGAAGGCGGGGAACCCTATGTGTTCGTGAATCCTGAGATTCTGGAGAGCTCCGGCAGCCAGACCGGGGATGAGGCATGCTTAAGCGTGCCGGGCAAAGCCGGTACTGTGACCAGGCCGAATCATGTGAAAGTGAAAGCATTTAATGAGAATATGGAACCTTTTGTCCTGGAGGCGGATGATCTGCTGGCCCGGGCAATCTGCCATGAATGCGAACATCTGGACGGCATCCTCTATGTGGAGCATGTGGAGGGGGAGCTGCGCGACGTGAGCATGGAGGAGGAAGAGGATTAAAATATGAGAGCGGTTTTTATGGGAACGCCGGATTTTGCGGTGGGGGCCTTGGACAGTCTGGTAGCTGCGGGGCATGAAGTGGTGCTGGTGATCACTCAGCCTGACAAGCCTAAGGGAAGGAAGAAGACACTGGCGCCGCCTCCCGTGAAAGCGAGGGCTTTAGAGCACGGCCTGCCGGTATATCAGCCGGCCAGAGTGCGTGGAGCGGAGTGTGTGGAGAGGTTGAGGGAGCTTGCGCCGGACGTGATTGTGGTGGCGGCTTTCGGACAGATTATTCCGAAGGAGATCCTTGAGCTTCCCCGATACGGCTGCATCAACATCCATGCTTCACTATTGCCGAAATACAGGGGAGCGGCGCCGATTCAGTGGGCGGTCATAGACGGGGAAAAAGAGTCGGGCGTGACGCTGATGCGCATGGATCAAGGGCTGGATACGGGAGATATGATTGCCCGGGCCGTGGTGCCCCTGGCGGAAGATGAGACGGGCGGCAGCCTTTTTGACAGGCTGAGCGCGGCGGGAGCAAAACTTCTGGCCGACACGCTGCCCCTTTTGGAGCAGGGGAATGTATCGTATGAGAAGCAGCCGAAAGAGAGCCCCACGCCCTATGCCCGGATGATGACAAAGGAGATGGGACGCATTGACTGGGAGAAGCCTGCGGCGGAGCTGGAACGTCTGATCCGCGGCCTTGATCCCTGGCCGACGGCTTATACCAGTCTGGGCGGGCGCCAGCTTAAACTGTGGAAGAGCCGTGTGGGCGGAACGGATACAGAAGCCAAACCCGGTGAAATCCTGGAGAGTTCCGGCGATGTGCTGGCGGTGCAGACCGGCGATGGTGTGCTGGAGATTCTGGAACTGCAGATGGAAGGGAAAAAGCGTATGGATGCCGAGGCCTTTCTGCGGGGCCATCGGATCGGGAAGGGAACGGTGCTGGGGGAGTGAGCCGGCTGCATAGCAAAAGGAAAGGAGTGATCGGATGGCGGCGGTGAGCCAGATCAGGGAATTGCTGGCAGAGATGCTTCTGGAGGTGGACCAGGAAGAACGTTACAGTCATTTGGTTCTCCGGGAGACCCTGGAAAAATATCAGTTTCTGCCCAAACAGGACCGGGCGTTTATCACCCGGGTATTTGAGGGAACGATAGAGAACAGGATACGGATTGATTACTGGATCAACGGTATTTCCAGCGTGGGTGTGGACAGGATGAAGCCCATGATCCGGGAAATTATCCGTATCGGCGTATATCAGATCGTGTATATGGACAGTGTGCCGGACTCCGCAGCCTGCAATGAGGCCGTGAAACTGACACAGAAAAAAGGCTTTTATAATCTGAAAGGATTTGTAAACGGCGTGCTGAGAAACATCAGCCGCCAGAAAGAACGTCTGCCCCTGCCGTCTAAGGAATTTCCGAGGGATTATCTGTCTGTGCGTTATTCCATGCCCGAGTGGCTGGTTCGGCGCTGGCTGGCATCCTATGGGAAGGAAACGACGGAGGCCATGCTGGAAGCTTTTCTGAAAGAGAGGCCCACGACGGTGCGATGCCGTCAGTTCTGCACGGATCAGAAGGAGACGGAAGCCATGCTGAGGGATCAGGGAGTGACGGTAGAGCCTGCTCCCTGGCTGCCCTATGCACGAAACATTTTCGGATTTAATTATATTCCGGCGCTGTATGCGTTTCGCGAGGGACGGATACAGGTGCAGGATGTGAGCTCCATGCTGGTGGGAGAGCTGGCCGCGCCGAAACCCGGCGATCGCGTGCTGGATATGTGCGCCGCACCGGGGGGCAAAAGCCTCCATGTGGCGGATATGCTCAAGGGCACCGGATATGTGGAGGCCAGGGACCTGACCGAGTATAAAGTGGGGCTTATTGAGGAAAATATAGAGAGAAGCGGTGTGATCAACGTGGTGGCGAAACGGCAGGATGCCACCATACCGGATCGGAAATCCGTGAATGCTTTTGACATCGTACTGGCGGATCTGCCCTGCTCCGGTTTGGGTGTGATCGGGAAAAAGACGGATATCAAGTACCGGATCACACCGGACAGGATACGGGAACTGGTGCAGCTGCAAAAGCAGATACTTCACAATGCCGCCGACTATGTGAAACCGGGCGGACTGTTGATCTACAGTACCTGCACGATCTGCGAGGAAGAAAATGAGGAGAATGTGCAGTGGTTCCTGGCCCACTATCCGTTCACGGCGGAAAGCCTTGAGGAATATCTTCCCGGGGAGCTTAAGAATGAGGATACCGGCCAGGGCTGCATTCAACTTCTCCCGGGCATACATGGCGTTGACGGCTTCTTTATAGCCAGAATGCGCAGAAATCAGGAATAACATGGAACATTTGGACTATAAATCACTGCTGCCGGAAGAGCTCACAGAGCGGGTGGCAACCATGGGTGAAAAGCCCTTCCGGGCCAGGCAATTGTTTGGCTGGCTGCATAAAAAGCAGGCGGTTTCCTATGACGAGATGACAAACCTTCCCGGAACTTTTCGGGACAGGCTTAAGAAGGAACCTTTGACTGTGCCGGAGTGTGTGCGGACGCAGGTTTCCGCCATAGACGGTACGAGGAAATATCTGTTTCGGCTTCAGGATGGCCATGTGGTGGAGAGCGTATGGATGCGTTATCATCACGGCAACAGTGTCTGTATCTCCACCCAGGTGGGCTGCCGGATGGGCTGCGCGTTCTGCGCGTCCACGCTTGACGGCCTGGTGCGCAATCTGACGCCGTCGGAGATGTTGGAGCAGATATATCAGATTCAGCGCCTCACCGGTGAGCGGGTATCCAATGTGGTACTGATGGGGACAGGAGAGCCCATGGATAATTACGACTATGTGGTTCGCTTCATCCGCCTGATCTCCCACGGCCAGGGGAATGATATCAGCCAGAGAAACATCACGGTATCGACCTGCGGCTTGGTGCCGAAGATCCGGCAGTTTGCCGATGAAGGGCTTGTGGTGACGCTGGCGTTGTCCCTCCACGCGCCGAACGACGAAAAGAGACGGAAGCTGATGCCGGTCGCCCGCCGTTATACGATCCGTGAGACGGTGGACGCCTGCAGATATTATTATGGGCGCACCGGACGGCGGCTGACCTTTGAATACAGTCTGGTGGCCGGTGAGAATGACAGTGAGGGTGATGCGGCACAGCTGGCCGGTGTGATCAGGGGGCTGAACTGCCATGTGAACCTGATTCCTGTAAATCCCATCAAAGAGCGTACTTTCAGGCCGTCAGGGCAAAAAAATGTCCTCCGTTTTAAAAATAAACTTGAAAAATGCGGGATTAATGTTACAATCAGAAGGGAAATGGGCCGCGATATTGACGGTGCATGTGGTCAGCTTAGAAAGAGTTATATGGAAAAAGAAGGAGTAACGGACAGAAGATGAAGTCATATGCAATGACGGATATAGGCAGAATACGCAATATAAATCAGGACTATCTGTTTGCCTCGGACACATCTGTCGGCAATCTGCCCAATCTGTTTGTGGTGGCAGACGGTATGGGTGGTCACAATGCGGGGGATTATGCGTCCCATTGCGCTGTCGAGACCATGCTATCCTGTGTCCGTAATAACAAAGAATTCAATCCGGTTAAAATCCTTCGCGCAGCTATTGAGAAGGCTAACCTGGAGATTTACGAACGTGCGCAGGAAGATTCAGAACTGCATGGCATGGGAACCACTATGGTGGCAGTTACGGTGGTGGGGATGTATGCCTACGTAGCGAATGTGGGCGACAGCCGGCTCTATGTGATTGGAGACGGTATCCATCAGATTACGAGAGATCACTCTCTGGTGGGGGAGATGGTGCGCATGGGAGAGCTGACTGAAGAGGAAGGACGGGTACACCCCGATAAAAATATTATTACCAGAGCCCTGGGTACGGATGATTCCGTCAGGGTTGATTTCTTTGATGTGAAGCTGGAGGAGGACAGCCAGATTCTGCTGTGTTCCGATGGGCTTAGTAATATGGTAAGCAATGAGGAGATTTACCGCACGGTGCTTGAAGACGGGGGGAACTCTGACAAGGCAAAGCGGCTGATTGACAGGGCAAATGAAAATGGCGGGAAGGATAACATCGCTGTCATTGTAGTAGAACCCTTCGCGGATGAGGTGAAAGTATGTTAGAAACAGGAGTGAATATAGGGCAGAGATATGAAATCATCGACCGGATCGGTTCCGGCGGCATGGCGGATGTTTACAAAGCCATGGACTCGAAACTAAACCGTCTTGTGGCTGTCAAGGTGCTGCGGCAGGAATTCCGGATCGATAAGACCTTTGTCTCCAAATTTCAGAAAGAGGCCCAGGCCGCTGCGGGATTATCCCATCCCAATATTGTCAACGTGTTCGACGTGGGCGAGGATGTCAATGCGAATTTTATCGTGATGGAACTGGTAGAAGGGATCACCCTCAAGGACTACATCACCAGAAAAAAGAGGCTGAGCGTCAAGGAGGCCACCAGTATCGCGATCCAGGTATCCCTGGGGCTGGAAGCCGCTCATCAGAGCGGTATCGTCCATCGGGACGTCAAACCCCAGAATATCATGATCTCTACGGATGGCAAGGTGAAACTGTCGGATTTCGGCATTGCCAGAGCGGCGTCATCGAACACCATCAGTTCCAATGTCATGGGATCCGTACATTACAGCTCTCCGGAGCAGGTGCGGGGCGGTTTTGCCAATGCCCAGAGTGATATCTATTCCCTGGGCGTTACGTTATATGAGATGCTGACAGGCCGTGTGCCCTTCGAGGGGGACACTACGGTGGCCATCGCCATCAAACATTTACAGGAGGAGATTGTGCCTCCGTCGAAATATGCGCCGAATCTGCCCCACAGCCTGGAACAGATCATCCTGAAATGTACCCAGAAGAGTGTGGACAGGCGATATGCCACCATGGGCCAGGTGATTATGGATCTGAAACGTTCCCTGGTGGATCCGGACGGTGATTTTGTCACGATTGCTCCTCTGTCCAGCCATGCTCAGACCATTATGCTCTCTCAGTCGGAGATGGAGGATATCCGCAACGGCGCCGCCGCGGGCAGAAACCAGGAGCCGGAGGAGCATTATGAGTCCCGTTCCCGCAGATATGAGGAGCCGGAGGAAGAGGATGAAGAGGAAGATGATGAAGATCAGGACGGAATCAGCGGTGCGCTCGAGAAGGCTGTGACCATCGGAGGCTTTATCATCGGAGGCATTATTATCATATTGTTGGGCGTGTTTATTGCCCATGCGATGGGGCTGTTTGGCGGTGAGTCGCATTCATCTTCCAGGGAGGAATCTTCTTTGTTATCTTCCGGTTCGACATTTTCTTCTGCATCAGAAGCGGAAGGGCAGGTAGAAGTGCCGAATATAGTGGGTCACACGGTGGATGAAGCTCAGAGGATGCTCAATGATCTGCAGCTGGGGATTGTCAAGGGCGGTGAAGAGGCTTCCGATACGTATCCGGAGGGACAGATCATTTCCCAGGATATTCCGAAGGGCACCAGGGTGGACATACACACCGCCATTAGCTATGTGATCAGCACGGGTAAGGCGGATATTGTAGTGCCGTATGTGGTAAACAGCAGCCAGACAAAAGCGGAGACTACACTAAAAAGTATGGGACTGGACACTACGGTTACCCAGGAGTACAGCAGTGAGGTGAAAATAGGCCGGGTAATCCGTACATCGCCCAAGGCGGGCACGGAGGTTTCGTCGGGCACCACCGTAGAGGTGGTAGTGAGCCTCGGTGAGGAGGATACCCAGGTGGAGGTGCCCGGTGTGCTGGGCGTGTCGGAGGCGACGGCGAAAAAGACGTTGACCAATCTGGGGCTTAAAGTGACGGTGGATACCGGCACCAGCTCTAAATATAAAGAGGGAGAGGTCATGGCCCAGAGTATCTCCGAGGGAACCAGGGTAGATACCGGTACGGAGATTACGATCACAGTCAATAGCGGACAGGAAGAGGAGGAGGAACCCAGCAGCAGTAGCAGCAGTGAGACGCCTTCCGATGACGGCTCCGATGACGGGGAGGGGGCCGCAGGTTCCGGGATATGGTCCTGCAGCGAGCGCCTGAATGCACCTGGGAATTACGGAAACGGTCCTATCCGTCTGACATTATCTCAGGTGGTGGACGGCGATACGAAAGAGACAACCGTGTTGGAGTCTGACACGCCTTCTTTCCCGTTGAAGTTTGAGACCACAGGAGAGCCGGGCGTCAGTGTAGGTACGGTTTATCTGTATGAGCTGGTAGACGGTGAGTATGTGAAACGGGCAAAATATACCGTGCCTTTCTCCGAACAGTAATATGACAGGAATAATTATCAAAGGGATTGCCGGATTCTACTACGTTTACGTGGCAGGATCCGGTATTTATGAATGTAAGGCGAGGGGGATATTCCGAAAGGATAAGCAGAAACCCCTGGTGGGAGACCGGGTTCGGATAGAAGTGCTGGACGAAAAGGATTGGGAAGGCAATCTGGTGGAGATTCTGCCCCGGAAAAATGAATTGATCCGTCCCGCCGTGGCCAATGTGGATCAGGCTATGGTGATTTTTGCAGCAGATTACCCCAAACCGAATTTTTCTCTGCTGGATCGGTTTTTAATCATGATGGAGAGGCAGCAGGTATCCACGGTGATCTGTTTTAACAAGACGGATCTGCTCAAGGCGGAAGAGGCCGGGACGCTGCACCGGCATTACGAACTTGCAGGCTATACGGTCTTGATGACCAGCGTGCAGGAAAACAGAGGAGTGGAAGCGGTAAGGGATATTCTGTGGGGCCGCACCACTGTGGTGGCCGGCCCTTCCGGTGTGGGGAAGTCTTCCCTGACAAACGCGGTTCAGCAGGAAGTCCATATGGAGACCGGAGACATCAGCCGCAAGCTGAACCGGGGTAAACATACGACCCGCCATTCTCAGATGATTATGCTGGGGCAGGATACCTGGCTGGTGGATACCCCCGGATTTTCTTCTCTCTATGTGCCGGACATGGAAAAGGAGGAACTGCGGGAATATTTTCCCGAGTTTCGGGTTTATCAAGGGCGGTGCCGTTTCCAGGGCTGTACCCACACCCATGAGCCGGGCTGCGCGGTCAAAGACGCTCTGGATGGAGGCCTGATCAACCGGCAGCGCTATGAGGGATATCTGGAGCTGTACAGGGAACTAAAGGACAGGAGAAAATATTGAGAACATTGATTGTCAGCGGGGGCACGATCGACCGGGATTTTGCCCTCTCCTTTATTCGTGATTACCGTCCGGAATACTGTGTGGCTGCCGACAGGGGGCTGGCTTTCTGTGAGGCGGCCGGACTTCAGCCGGATTACATTGTGGGGGATTTCGACAGTCTTCCCGACGGACGCCTGGAACAGTATCTTTCCGGTCATGATGTACCGGTACGTACCTTTAATCCGGTCAAAGATGCCACTGATACGGAGATTGCCCTTCGCCATGCCATCGGTGCCGGCGCCGGTCGGATTGTGCTCCTGGGCGTCACCGGAGGCCGTATGGATCATTTCCTGGCCTGCCTGCAGTGTCTTCACATTTCTTTGAAGGCGGGGGTATCCGCCTGGATTGTCGATCCCTGCAACCGCATCAGCCTTCATGACCGGGATTTCTCCATAGAGAGAAAAAAACAATTTGGCACATTTGTTTCTTTTTTTCCGGCCGGGGAGGCTGTGGAGAATCTGACGCTGGAAGGATTTAAATATCCGCTGCACAATCACCGCCTGGTCAACGCAGATAGCCTGGGTGTCAGCAATGAGATACAGGAAGAAACGGCCCGGGTGTTTTTCACATCCGGCCTGCTGTATATGGTGCAGTCCCGGGACAGAAAGAACGGTTAACCTTGATATCCCCCCGTGCCTGTGCTAAAATAACCCGGGTTTCTGTAAAAGAACAGTAAAATTTCACAAAGAAGAAAAGAGGAATATACATGAAATTAGGAATTGTCGGTCTGCCCAACGTGGGAAAGAGTACCCTGTTTAATTCCCTGACAAAAGCAGGTGCAGAGTCAGCCAACTACCCGTTCTGCACTATAGATCCCAATGTGGGAGTGGTAGCTGTGCCCGATCCCCGTTTAAAACTGCTGGGGGATTTCTACCACTCTAAAAAGGTGACGCCCGCCGTCATTGAGTTTGTAGACATTGCCGGGCTAGTCAAGGGAGCCTCCAAGGGGGAAGGGCTGGGCAATCAGTTTTTAGCTAATATCCGGGAGGTGGACGCCATACTTCATGTGGTTCGCTGCTTTGCGGATGACAACGTGATCCATGTGGACGGCAGCGTGGACCCCCTGCGGGATATTGAAACCATCAACCTGGAACTGATTTTTGCCGATCTGGAAGTGATTGAACGGCGTATGGCCAAGGTGGGACGCACGGCCAAGATGGATAAGGGCGCAGGCAAAGAATATGCGCTGCTGGAAAAGATCAAAGCCCATTTGGAGGACGGCCAGCCGGCCAAGACTCTGGAGCCGGAGGATGAAGACCAGCAGGCGACAATGAAAGAATACAATCTGTTGACGACCAAGCCGGTCATCTATGCCGCCAATGTGTCCGAGGATGACCTGGAGGATGATGCCGTCGGCAATGAGATGGTACAGAAGGTGCGCGGATATGCCGACGCGGAGGGCAGTGAAGTATTCGTGATCTGTGCTCAGATCGAGGAGGAGATTTCGGAGCTTGAGGAGGAGGAAAAGAAAGAGTTTCTGGAGGATCTGGGTATCGCCGAATCAGGCCTTGACAAACTGATTACGGCCAGTTATCGTTTGCTGGGACTTTTAAGTTTTCTGACATCCGGCGAGGACGAGACCAGGGCCTGGACCATCAAAGTGGGGACGAAAGCCCCCCAGGCGGCAGGTAAGATCCATACGGATTTTGAGCGCGGCTTTATCAAAGCGGAGGTGGTCAATTACCGGGATCTTTTGGACTGTGGTTCTTACGCCGGAGCCAGGGAGAAAGGCCTGGTGCGTATGGAGGGCAAGGAGTATGTGGTGCAGGACGGAGACGTGATCCTGTTCCGCTTCAATGTCTGAGGAACAGGAGGCATTTGTCTATGGATATGCAGATCTATTTTCCCCATCTGGGCATCCGCCTTGAACATGTGGGAAAGACCTTTTCGATATTCGGTTTCCCGATTGCCTACTACGGTGTAGTGATCGTGTGCGGGATGCTGTTGGCCCTGGCCTTGGTCATGCGTGAGGCCAAACGGTCCGGCCAGGATCCGGATCTGTACTACAATATGGGGCTTTTGGCTATCCTGTTTGGCATTATTGGTGCCAGAATCTATTATGTGGTTTTTGACTGGAACCTTTATAAAGATAATCTGTTGGAAATTTTTAATATAAGAAATGGCGGCCTGGCTATCTACGGCGGTGTCATAGGCGGCGTACTGACAGTATTTGCGTATGCGAAATACAAAAAGATAAGCTTTCCTCTGCTCGCGGACACGGCCTGCATCGGTCTGGTTCTGGGGCAAATCGTGGGGCGCTGGGGCAACTTTTTCAATCGGGAGGCTTTCGGCGAATACACGGACGGACTTTTGGCCATGCAGCTTCCGGTATCGGCGGTGCGCCGGCACGAGATTACACCGGCCATGTGGGAGCACGTGGAGAACATCGGCGGTGTGGACTTCATACAGGTGAGCCCCACTTTCCTCTATGAGAGCCTCTGGAATGTGGCAGTGCTGGCCATGCTGCTGGTGGTGTGCCGGAAGAAGGTTTTCGACGGGCAGGTATTTTTATGTTACCTGATCGGTTACGGTTTGGGACGGCTCTGGATTGAAGGGCTGCGCACGGACCAGCTCTTGCTCCCGGTGGCGGGGATTCCCGTTTCCCAGCTTCTTTCCGGGTGCCTGGTGGTGGTTTCTACGTTGCTGATGTGTTTTGGTCTGGCAAAATGGCGTCGAGCCAAAAAAAATGCCGGATAGTGGGCTGATCCCCCACTTTTGAAAAATCGAATAATATGAGATATTGCATACAGCCTGTTGGTTGGATATATTTGGGATTAAACTGCAAATACCCCCCACATATGTCCGCCGACAGGTATTTTTGTGCAAAAAAAAGAACATAAAATAGGGGAATTGTTTTCGCATCCGTAAAAAAAACGTAAAACTTTTTCGGGATTTTTTACTTGTATTTTCCCTTCCGGTAGAGTAGAATAGGTGTCAAGTGGTAGGAAGTGGTGAAAAGTGGTGGCAAATGGGGAGAAAGTGGCAGATCTCGCTGCGGTTGCTGCCGGTGTACTGTTGGGGGAGCTTCGGTACGCCAAACATAAGAGGTTATTACATTATGTTCATGGGAGAATACAGTCATTCAATTGACGCCAAAGGGAGATTGATCATACCCTCCAAGTTCAGAGAACAATTGGGAGATGAGTTCATACTGACAAAGGGTTTAGATGGCTGCCTTTCGATTTATCCCATGAGTGAATGGCAGGCCTTTGAAGAAAAGCTGAAAGCACTGCCTCTTACCAATAAAAACGCCCGAACTTTTTCACGGTTTTTTGTGGCGGGGGGGGCC
>DPJQ01000063.1:15444-15682 GCA_003542935.1 Lachnospiraceae bacterium
TTTTTGTGGCGGGTGCGACATCCTGTGAGTTGGATCGGCAGGGGAGAGTTCTCATACCGGTTACGCTGAGAGAATTTGCCGGTCTGGAAAAGGATGTAGTACTGACAGGAAACATTACCCGGATTGAGATCTGGAGTAAGGCGAAGTGGGAGGAGAACAGTAACTACGACGATATGGATGCCATAGCAGAAAGCATGCAGGACATGGGAATTGTCATCTAGTGTCTTGTACCGCTCAC
>DPJQ01000063.1:15986-21321 GCA_003542935.1 Lachnospiraceae bacterium
TAGTGTCTTGTACCGCTCACATTTTGCTGAAAGTGAACGGGACAAGACACTGGGATGTATTTTCGTGGTCCGCATTGGAGGTAGGATGGAATTCAGACACAAATCCGTATTGCTGGAGGAAACCATTAGCAATCTGAAGGTTCAGACGAACGGGATATACGTGGACGGCACATTGGGAGGTGCCGGCCATGCCTTGGAAATTTGTAAGCAGTTGTCTGCCACGGGGAGATTTATAGGAATAGACCAGGACGAAGCCGCAATAGTTGCTGCTGGTAATCGTTTATCTGCGTATGAGGATCAGGTAACGATTATTCGCAGCAATTATTGTGATATGGTCCAGGAATTAAACAAAAGAGATATTACCGGTGTGGATGGGATCCTGCTGGATCTGGGTGTTTCCTCTTATCAGTTGGATACGGCTGAGAGAGGATTTACTTATCGGTATGACGCGCCATTGGATATGCGTATGGACCAACGCCAGGACCGGACAGCCGAAACAATCGTTAACGAATATACAGAGGAAGAACTATACAGAGTTATCCGTGAGTATGGTGAAGAACAATTTGCAAAGAATATAGCGAAACATATTTGCATGGAAAGACAAAAAACGCCCATTCGTACCACCGGGGAGCTGGTGGAGATCATCAAACAGGCGATTCCGATGAGGATGCGGGCCACCGGAGGCCATCCGGCCAAAAAGACGTTTCAGGCCCTGCGGATTGAGCTGAACCAGGAGTTGGCCGTTCTTGAGAATTCCCTTGATGGGATGATACGTCTTCTCAATGACGGAGGCAGAATCTGTGTTATTACCTTCCATTCCCTGGAGGATCGGATCGTCAAATCGATTTTCCGAAAAAATGAGAACCCCTGCATCTGCCCTCCGAATTTTCCGGTGTGCGTATGCGGCAGGGCGTCCCAGGGCAGGGTAATAACCCGAAAACCGATTTTTCCAGGCCAGAAGGAGCTGGAAGAAAATCCCCGTTCCAAGAGCGCGAAACTGCGTGTCTTTGAGCGGAGAAAACAAGGGTGAGGTGACAAAAATAGATGAGCAGGAGAAACAGCCTTGCACCGATAGATGAAAGCGCTTATTACTATGACGGCAATACCGTCCGGGTCGGAGATCTGATTCCGGAGGAAGAGCAACAGCCGGAAATACAGAGAAGACTCAGCAAAAAGACGAGGAAAAACAGGGCGAAGGCTCTGAGCGTAAATCGCGGTTATGTGGTTTTTCTGGCCGTGGTATCTACAGTTGCCGTATCCATGTGTGTGTCCTATATACAGTTGAAGAC
Source organism: Lachnospiraceae bacterium (assembly GCA_003542935.1). Taxonomy (GTDB): domain Bacteria; phylum Bacillota; class Clostridia; order Lachnospirales; family Lachnospiraceae; genus UBA11957. Next base: position 17,276 of record DPJQ01000063.1, read on the forward strand.
AGAAATAACGAGCCAGTCCAAAAAAATTGCCGCTAAACAGACAGAGTTGGCGGATATCCGCGCGGACAACGATGCGCTGGAGAATTCTCTGTATGCTTCGGTGGATCTCGACGAGGTATATCGGATTGCCACACAGAAACTGGGTATGCACTATCCCGACCAGGAGCAGATCGTGCAATACAGCACGGACGGAAGCGGCTATCTGAGGCAGTACACGGATATACCTGATGCAGATAAATAAAGAACAGCAGTCCGGTCGGGCTGTTACGATCAAGGAGCAGAAGTGGCATTGAAAGAGAAAAAAAAGGTGGATCCCGTATATCGGAGAAAACCGAGCGGAAAGATGCGGACGAAGCTGGTAGGACTTTTTTTAGTAGTCATACTGGCTTTTGTTGCTTTAGCTATAAGAATTACCGTGATTAACGCAAAAAGCGGAGATACCTATAAGAAAAAAGTGCTGACTCAGTCTCAGCAGCAATATTCCAGCCGTACCATACCGTTTAAGCGGGGTGATATTCTGGACGCCAACGGCACCGTGCTGGCCACCAGTGAAAAGGTGTACAAGCTGATTTTGGATTGCAAGGTGGTCAACAGCAGGGAGGAATATCTGGAACCGACAGTGGCTGCCCTCGTTCAGCATTTTGCTGTGGAGGAGTCAGATGTGCGGAAGCGCCTCAGCGATGCGACTACGGCGGCCAGCCAGTATCAGATTCTGCTTAACGATGTCACCATTGAACAGAAGAAAAATTTTGAGAACTATCTGGCTCCCGATGCGGAGACGACAAGTCTGAGCGATGAAGAAAAATTAAAGCGGGGTCGTGTCAAGGGTATCTGGTTCGAAGAAAATTATCGCAGGATCTATCCGTTGAATTCGCTGGCCTGTGATGTGATCGGTTTTACCTACGACGGGACTGAGGCCGAGTGGGGAATTGAGGGTTACTACAGCAGTGTGCTGAATGGAACCAACGGCCGCCAGTATGGTTATGTTACCGGCAATGACACGGCGGAACAGACCATCATACCGGCTCAGGATGGCAATACAGTGGTGTCAACGATTGATGCAAATATCCAGAAAATGGTGGAAGGGAAGATAAACGATCTCTGGATGGCATTGTCCGGAGGGCCCCATGGAAGCGGCGGTGCAGCGAACATCGGTGTGGTGGTGCAAAATCCCAAAAACGGGCAGATTCTGTCCATGGCAAGCTCCGAACCCTATGATCTGAACAATCCCCGTGATCTGACGCCTTTCTACAGCGATATGGATATCTCTTTGATGAATGACGACATTATGCTGGAGAATCTGCAGAAACTCTGGCAGAATTATTGCATCAGTTCGGCTTTTGAGCCGGGTTCCACTTTCAAGCCCATAACAGTGGCCGGGGCTCTGGAAGCCGGCGTAATTGCTGAGGACAGCACATATTACTGTGACGGTTTACAAAAATACGGCCCAAATGACGAGATTCATTGCAGTATCTATCCGGCCGGCCATGGTCAGCTGGATCTTGCGGGCTCTTTGATGGTATCCTGCAATGACGCTATGATGCAGATCAGTAAGAAGATGGGAGCCTCTCAGTTTCTGAAGTACCAGAAAACCTATGGCTTTGGCTCCAAAACAGGTATCGATCTGCCCGGTGAGGCTTCGGGAACTCTTTTTACGGAAGACGGCCTGGGAGCTGTGGAATTAGCAACATCTTCCTTTGGACAGGGTTTTACCTGTACCATGCTGCAGGAAATCAATGCCTTTTCTTCTGTGATTAACGGCGGTTATCTGTATCAGCCGCGTATCGTACAGGAAATACGCAGCAGTACCGGGGCTATGGTACAGAGCAACGAACCTGTGCTTATGCGCCAGACAGCTTCCACGGAAGTGTCCGATAAAGTGAGAGATTATCTCGCGTCTGTAACATCCACTCAGGGCAGCGGAAAATATGCAAAGGTTAACGGTTACAGTATGGGGGGGAAGACCGGTACAGCCCAGAAACTGAGTTCGGGGCCGGATAAGTATCTGGTATCTTTTATCGGTTTTGCGCCTCTGGACGACCCACAGGTGGTGGTCTATGTGGTGGTGGATGAACCGAATTTGGCGGATCAGGCAGACAGCAAGTATCCCCAGTATCTGTGTAAACAGATTATGACAGAACTGCTTCCTTATCTGAATATATTTCCTGATGAGGAAGAAGTAACGCCGCCGGAGAAGGTACAGGCTTTTGATACCATGATGGCAGGTCTGATTGCCAGAAGCGGCAGCACTCAGCCGGCCGGACAGCCAGCCGGGGATCAGGGGATGGACCAGGGTACGGCCGGTGACACGGCAGGAAAAACCGGTGATGCGGCAGGCCAGGGAACACAGGAAGGGGCTGTAGCCGGTACGGGCCAGGCTGCGACGATGAATCCCCAGGATCCGGAAGCATCCTATAATCAGGACGATCCGGAAGGTGCGGACAATGCAAACTTGCCGGAGCCCCCACAGGATAAAGAAAAGATTACCGGCGGCAACCAGCTGGATTCCGATGGCGTATCCAATGGAGATCTGAAATTCATTCAGTAAAGCCGGGCAAAAGGTATAACCCCACAGATTCTTCCATAAATTAAAAAGACGAAGCTGTGGGGTGCTTTCTATGCAGAAAAATAAGATTTTTCACAGAAGAAAGGTACATCTTCTTTTTCTAGTATTTGCGGCCATATTGGGCCTTTTATCGGTGCGGCTATTTTATCTGATGGTGTTTCGGGGAGACTACTATTCGGATAAAGCACAGCAGCTCCATGAGAGGGAACGGCCCATCAAGGCGGCCAGGGGACTGATCCTGGATCGGAACGGAACGGTGTTGGCTTCCAATGAACCGGTCTGTACGATCTCCGTGGTACACAGCCAGATTGCGGATGAGGATGAAGTGACCCGCACTCTCTGCGAGATATTATCTCTGGACGAAGAACAGGTGAGAAAAAAAGTGGAGAAAGTCTCTTCCATGGAGCGGATCGCTTCCAATGTGCCCAAGGAAACCGGCGACGCGATCCGGGCTCTCAAGCTGCCGGGGGTGAAGGTGGATGAGGATTATAAACGATATTATCCTTATGACTCGCTGGCCTCTAAGGTTTTGGGATTTACAGGCGGAGATAATCAGGGAATTATCGGTCTGGAGGTAAAGTATGAGGATTACTTAAAAGGGACCAATGGGAAGATTCTGACTCTGGCGGATGCCGCTGGAGTGGAAATCGACAATGCTTTTGAGGACAGAGTGGAACCCATTGCCGGAGCGGATTTAACCGTCAGCCTGGATGTGAACATCCAGATGTATGCCCAGCAGGCGGCTCTGAAGGTCATGGAGGAAAAAGGAGCCAAACGGGTTTCGGTAATCATTATGGATCCCAGAAACGGAGAAATTCTGGCCATGGTCAATGTGCCGGAATTTAATTTAAANNCAGGGCATTATCGGGCTGGAAGTGGAGTATGACAAATGGCTTCAGGGTACGGCGGGGACGATCCTTGTGGAGACCGACGCCAAAGGAGTAGACCTGCCCGATGCGGGAGAAAATCGGATCGAGCCGGTGGACGGCTGGAATCTGACCACCAGCCTTGACGTGAATATGCAGATGTATGCCACCCAGGCCGCTGAGAAGGTACTGGAAGAAAAACAGGCCGACAGTGTCTCTATCCTATTGATGAATCCGAAAAACGGGGAAATTTATGCCATGGTAAATGCGCCGGAATTTAACCTGAACGATCCGTTTACGCTGCCGGATACGGAGGAAAATCAAGGATTGTCCGGTGACGCACTCCAGGATAAACTGAATGGAATGTGGCGTAATGCCTGCCTCAATGATACTTATGAACCTGGCTCGGCCTTTAAGATCATCACGGCCTCGGCGGCTCTGGAACAGGGTGTGGTTACATTGGAGGATTCCTTTTCCTGTGGTGGTTACCGGGTGGTGGAAGACAGAAGGATCCACTGTCATAAACGTACCGGCCACGGGGCGGAGACTTTTCTGCAGGGGATCGAGAATTCCTGCAATCCTGTTTTTATCGATGTGGCTCTGCGGCTGGGGGC
>DPJQ01000290.1 GCA_003542935.1 Lachnospiraceae bacterium
ACCTCGGAGCACTCGCCGTTGAAATTGGCTCTCAGGTCAGCCAGGATATCCTCGCTCACGCCTGCGGCTACGCCTACCACATGCTCTGCGGCCCAGCTCATCTCACCGCTCTGCTCGGTGAATTTGGAAGCCGGCGCATTACACTGGGGACATTTCTCCGGGGCAGCCTCGCCCTCATACACATAGCCGCATACGCTACAAACAAATTTTTTCATGGTACATTTCTCCTTTTTATGTATTTTGTTAACAGTAATTGTTACTGATAACAGATTACCATATGTTTCCGACCCTGTCAAATACATTTTTCGCAAATTCCGTAAAAATATGTGCTGCTTCTTTCCAGCGTTCCGGGAAAATTCTCAGCGGCCGCGCGAAGCAGAGGGACGTTGTCAAAACCGGGCATATCGGTGACACAGTGGCATTTGCGGCAGATAAAATGGTCATGGGGACGGGTATCCGCGTCGTAGCGGTCGGCGCCGGCGCCGGTGTACAGTGTGCGCACTTCCCCCAGCTCCGTCAGCAGGGCAAGGTTGCGGTACACGGTTCCCAGGCTGATGTTGGGAATAGTCTGCCGTACACCCTCATAGATCTGATCGGCGCAGGGATGGTCCCGCCGGGTCATCAAATAGCCCAGGATGGCGTCCCGTTGTCTGGTTTTTCTGATCTTTGCCATAGTGAATCTCCCTTGTTGAGATTTATTCCTGTTAACAGAATAAAGGAAAGCGGAGGGATTGTCAATGTTTTGATTTTGTCGGAAAATACATGGTTTTACCCGTTTACAAATCCAGGCAAATGTGCTACTCTCTCCTATATAGCTAAATCCGATGACGAAGAGAGTACCGTGTGGGAACGCGTTACAGAGAAGTCCCGGGGCCGCCTGTGCCAGGGTATGGGAGATACCCCGGCAGGCCCGCCGCTGAGAGGGACGCGCAAGTACCGTGCGGGAACATGGCTTCTGAGGGGCGCACCGAGCAGGAGACTGTTAGGCTGCGACAGGTTCCGCCTGTTATAGCGGCAGGGTATATTGTACCCGGAGAGGCTGTGCGCCGCGAGGCGGCAGCGAAGAGAAGTGGTAACACGGAGATTCCGTCTTCTCCTGCCAGATGTACTGGCCAGGAGGAGGCGTTTTTTAATGAAAGGAGACTAAAACATGAGTAAAGGCAAATATTATATGACCACGGCCATCGCCTACACCTCGGGTAAACCCCATATCGGCAATACCTACGAGATTGTGCTGGCGGACAGCATCGCCCGGTTCAAAAGACAGCAGGGCTATGACGTATTTTTCCAGACCGGGACGGACGAGCACGGGCAGAAGATCGAGCAGAAAGCCCAGGAGACCGGCGTGACGCCCAAGGAGTATGTGGACAATGTGGCGGGCACCATCAAAGACATCTGGGATCTGATGAACACCTCCTATGACAAATTCATCCGCACCACCGACGCGGATCACGAGGCCCAGGTGCAGAAGATTTTTAAGAAACTTTACGACCAGGGGGATATCTATAAGGGCTACTATGAGGGAATGTACTGTACGCCCTGTGAGTCCTTTTTCACAGAATCCCAGCTGGTGGACGGCAAATGCCCGGATTGCGGCCGCCCCTGCACGCCGGCTAAAGAGGAAGCTTATTTCTTTAAGATGAGCAAATACGCGGACCGGCTGATCGAACACATCAACACCCATCCGGAGTTCATCCAGCCGGTATCCAGGAAAAACGAGATGATGAACAATTTCCTGTTGCCGGGCCTGCAGGATCTGTGTGTGTCCCGGACATCCTTTACCTGGGGCATCCCGGTTTCTTTTGACCCGAAGCATGTGATCTACGTGTGGCTGGACGCCCTGACCAACTACATCACCGGTATCGGCTATGACTGCGACGGGGAGAGCACGGAACAGTTCAACAAAAACTGGCCCGCGGATCTGCATCTGATCGGCAAGGATATCATCCGTTTCCACACCATCTACTGGCCGATTTTCCTGATGGCCCTGGATCTGCCGCTGCCGAAGCAGATATTCGGCCATCCCTGGCTTTTGCAGGGGGACGGCAAGATGAGCAAGTCAAAGGGCAACGTGATCTACGCCGACGACCTGGTGAAGCTGTTCGGCGTGGACGCGGTGCGCTATTTCGTGCTCCATGAGATGCCTTTCGAGAACGACGGCGTGATCACCTGGGAGCTTCTGGTGGAGCGGCTGAATTCGGAGCTGGCCAACACCCTGGGCAATCTGGTCAACCGCACGGTCTCCATGTCCAACAAATATTTCGGCGGCGCGGTGACGGCTACCGGGGCCATCGAGGACGTGGACGCCGATCTGAAAGCGGTTGTCACTGCCGCTGTGGAGAAGGTGGAGGCGCGGATGGAGGAACTCCGGGTGGCCGACGCCATGACGGAGATCTTCGCCCTGTTCAAGCGCTGCAACAAATATATTGACGAGACCATGCCCTGGGCTCTGGCCAAGGATGAGCAGAAGAGGGATCGTCTCTCCGAGGTGCTCTACAATCTGGTGGAGGGCATCACCATCGGCGCGTCCCTGCTGGAGGCCTTTATGCCCGAGACCACGGAGCGCATCCTGGCCCAGATCCATGCGCCGAAGAGGGCCTACGATGATCTGAAGACCTTCGGCCTGTATCCCTCGGGCAACAAGGTGACCGACAAGCCGGAGATCCTCTTTGCCCGTCTGGACGTGAAAGAGGTCTTGGAGAAGGTGGAGGCCCTGCAGGCCGCCCAGGCCCCGGCCGCCGCTCCGGAAAAAGCGGAGGAAGCCGTTATTGAGGTGGAGGAAAAGCCGGAGATTACCTTCGAGGAGTTCGGAAAAATGCAGTTCGCGGTGGGTGAGATCATCGCCTGCGAGGAAGTGAAAAAGTCCCGCAAGCTGCTCTGTAGCCAGGTGAAGATCGGCAATAAGACGAAACAGATCGTGTCCGGCATCAAGGGCCACTACACGGCGGAAGAGATGGTGGGCAAGAAGGTGATGGTGCTGGTGAATCTGAAACCGGCCAAACTGGCGGGCGTGCTCTCCGAAGGTATGCTCCTGTGCGCCGAGGACGCGGACGGCGTGCTGTCCCTCATGACTCCGGAGAAGGAGATGCCGTCGGGGGCGGAGATCTGCTGATGAGGCCGGGGAGAGCCTATGCCGCCGATGCAGGAGAGGTGTGCGTATGGCGATGATATTTGAGACCCATGCCCATTACGACGATGAGGCTTTTGACAGCGACAGGGAGGAGCTCATCTCCTCCCTGCCCGCCGGAGGGGTCGGTACGGTGATCAATGTGGGCGCAAGTATGGCGACCACGAGAAACAGCCTGATGCTGGCCGAGAAGTATCCTTTTGTCTATGCCGCCGTCGGGGTGCACCCCGATGAGGCGGAGGAACTTTCCGAGAAATGTATGGAAGAGCTGCGGGGCTATTGCCGCCGGGAAAAGACAGTGGCCGTGGGGGAGATCGGGCTGGACTACTACTGGCATAAAGAGGAAGAGCACCGGAAGCTGCAGCAGTACTGGTTCCGCCGCCAGCTGGCCCTGGCCCGGGAGGAGGGGCTCCCTTTCATCATCCACAGCCGGGAGGCCGCCGCGGATACCCTGGCCATACTCAAGGAGGAGCGGGCCGGGGAGATCGGCGGCGTGATGCATTGCTATTCCTACTCGGCAGAGCAGGCCCGGGAGTATGTGAAGATGGGGCTGTACATCGGTGTGGGCGGTGTCGTCACCTTCAAAAACGCCCGGAAGCTGAAAGAGGCGGTGGAGGCCGTTCCCCTGGACAGGATCCTGCTGGAGACGGACTGCCCTTACATGGCGCCGGTGCCCTACAGGGGAAAACGCAACTGCTCGTTGTATCTGCCCCATGTGGCGGCGGCCATAGCCCGACTGAAGGGAGCCAGCGAGGAGGCGGTCAGAGAGGCAACGGAAGAGAATGCGAGACGCCTGTTCGGAAAAGCGGCGGGGTGATATGTTACCGGCATTGGCACCGAACAATTGCAATGAATTTTAATTAATGGGTGCAAGCTTAATTAATATAACCTTGTATTTTCGAAAATATTATGCATTTTTTGTATAATGTGATATGATAATAACGGTTCGGCGGGGCTGTATACTTTTCAAAAAGGCGCCCCGGGTGTACCGTGCAGGCCATAAGGTACCGTACCGGGGAGCGGGACGGTCCGGAAGTGTAAAGGGAGTTATTTTTTTTTCAAGGAACTAAAAGGACAATACTGTACAATAGGGGAGTAAAAAAGTGTTGTTTTTTATCAGACAATGTGTGACAACCGGGATAACCTATCTGCTGACGACGCTGTTATGCGGTACGGCAGCGTGGATCATATGGGCGGCGGCTCGCAGGCTTTTGCAGGGCAGGGGAATGGAGATCGTCTCCCGGAGCGCAGGACGGCTGGCGGAATGGCTGTATGTGCTGCCTGTAGTCCATATAGGCTGGGAAGTCTATATCATGACAGCCACAGAATTTGAATTGTTTTTTGGCAGGGTTACACAAACTGTTGAGAAAGCGCTGCTGGCGCTGGCGGTGATCTGGGTGATCGGTTTTTTATGGACGGCAGCTAAGAGGCTGTCGGGATTTTGCCGGCAAAGGCGCCGGTGCGGGGCCTGCATTCCCTGTACGGGGGAGCGGGCGGAGCTTTTCCGGCGGGCCTGTTGGCGGAGCGGGATCGCCGGGGAGATCCTCCCTTATCAGGGGGATCAAATTACGGAGCCTTTTGTCCGGGGCGTTTTTACGAGGCGGATGTATTTGCCGGCGGGCGAGATCAGCCAGGAGGAGATGCAGGAGCTGCTGAGGAAATGCCGGTGGAGCGAACGGTGTATGGCGGCGGTGGAATTGTATGCAGGCCTTGTACACTGGTATAATCCGCTGGTGACAATCCTGCGCCGCCGCATGGCAGAGGATACCGGGGCAAAGGGGCAGAGAAAAGGGGCCGGAGGGATATCCGGCAGAGTCTGTATCCTGTTGGTGCTGGCTCTGCAGCTCGCTTTTACCGGTTTCTGTGCGCTAAAGTTTCTGGAGGGCTATACCTGGCTGGACACGCGCACCTCCGATGTGGTGGAGATGGAGGGCGAGGAGTCCGATCCCCCAAAGGAGTATGTGACGACGGAGAAGGAGGCCGGTATTGTGACGGAGGACGATACGGTGGAGATCGACGATCAGGAGGGCTCTTATGAAGCTTACTGGTATGTGTATCCCCAGACGCGCAATTTGTCGCCGGCGATCTATGGCGAGGCCGGACAGGAGGTGTCGGTGCTGGTCATGGGGACGGACGGGATACCTTTCAAGTGCGGGATCCAGTACGAGGATGGTACGAGGCAATACGCCATGGGAGATACGGGCGGGCTGTGTACGTTCTTTAAGCTGCGCCAGACCGGATATTTCCGCTTTTTCGCTCAAAATGACGGCGATGAGAAGATGGAGTTTACGGCAATGTTTCATGTGGTAACAGAATAAAAGATATGGGATCTGTGAGGATGCAAAAGCGTTTAAAACAGTATTTTAGGAAACACAGGAGGGTCTGCCATGCCGGTATCGGGTATGGCAGGCTTTTTGCATATGAATAAGCGGACAGGATATTGGTGAAAAGTTTTTGAGTTGCTGCGGCAGGCAGATGGCCGCCGGTGGCAGCACGGCTAAAAATCCCGTGGATATTTATGGAATGTGTCCATTGACATGCTAATATACCGGTAGGTATAATAGGAGAAAAATGGCGCGTAGGTACATGTTGAGAAAAGGAAGGACAGCATGGATAACCGGGAAAAAATTCTCACAAGTGCGTTGGATCTGTTCTATGCGAGAGGGTATGACGCGGTGGGCATCCGGCAAATCGTGGATGCTGCGGGTCTGACGAAACCGACGATGTATTACTATTTCGGCAGCAAACGGGGGCTTCTGGATGCGCTGCTGGGTGAGCAGTATGAGAAGCTGGAGCAGTGCATTGATCGGGCAGCCGTTTATAATGGCGACTTTCCGGAGACACTGTTTCTGGTGGCGGAAGCCTTTTTCCGCTTTGCCAGTGAGAACCGGAAGGTGTACAGCTTTATGCTGGCCCTGTTCTATACGGGGCAGGAAAATGAGGGGCATAAAGCGGTGGAGCCTCTGATCTCCCGCTATTACAGGAAGATTACGGGCCTGTTTGAGGCGGCGGCTTCGGAGCTGGGCAACATGAACGGCAGGCAGAAACAGTTTGCCCTGGGGTTCCAGGGGCTTTTGGATATGACTTTTTTGAGGCTCCGCAGCCAGACACCGGAACAAGAAGCGATCGTTCTTGATGAAAAGCAGATCCGGGGAATTGTAAAGCAGTTTATGTATGGAATTTATTCATAAGGAGGAGCAAGGAATGACACTGGAAGAAATCCGCTTTGGCGAACTGGATCAGTACCTGTTCGGACAGGGAACCCATTACGACATTTATAAAAAGCTGGGCGCCCATCTGATATCCGGGAAAGGGAGAAAGAAAGGGGCATATTTCGCCGTGTGGGCGCCCAACGCGGTGAGCGTGTCCGTGTTCGGCGAGTTCAATGGCTGGCAGGAGGATACGGCGACACCCATGGAGAAGGTGGGGCCCATCGGCGTGTGGGAGGCCTATGTGCCGAAGGTGACGGAGGGAATGCTGTACCGCTATATGATCCGCACCGCGGACGGGCGGACGCTGTACAAGTCGGATCCCTACGGGAACTGGGCGGAGCTGCGCCCCGGCAACGCTTCCCGGGTAGCGGATATCTCACGTTTCACCTGGTCCGACAGCGCCTGGCTGGAGAAAAGGAAAAAATTCGATGTACAGACTTCGCCTATGTCCATCTACGAAGTACATCCCGGTTCCTGGAAAAAACATCCCGCCACGGAGGAAAATCCCGACGGTTTCTACAACTATAAAGAGTTTGCCCATGACCTGGCAGATTATGTGAAGAACATGGGCTATACCCATGTGGAGCTGATGGGGATTGCCGAGCATCCCTTTGACGGTTCCTGGGGCTACCAGGTGACGGGCTATTATGCCCCCACCTCCCGCTACGGTTCCCCTCTGGATTTTAAGTATCTGGTCAACTATCTGCATAAAAAGGGTATCGGCGTGATCCTGGACTGGGTACCGGCCCATTTTCCCAAGGACGCCTACGGACTGGCGGAGTTTGACGGCACATGCTGCTATGAACATCAGGATCCGCGCCAGGGCGAGCATCCCGACTGGGGAACCAAGATCTTCAATTACGGCCGCCCCGAGGTGAAGAATTTCCTTTTGGCCAACGCCCTGTTCTGGGTGGAAGAGTTTCATGTGGACGGCATCCGTGTGGACGC
>DPJQ01000266.1:0-7741 GCA_003542935.1 Lachnospiraceae bacterium
CCTGGAAGCGGCCTCAGAACGCCGGAAATCCACCCAGAGCCTGCGGCGGCTCTCCAGCATACGGTTGATCTGGGCAGCCAGGGCCATGACCGCGGTATGATCGGTAAAGACCATGACATTTTCCTCGCTGTCTTTATCCAGAATCTCCGCCAGTTTTTCACTCATCTCATTTAACGTTTTATGCATTCCTGTCCGGAAAGCATACTGCTGGTACAGGATCACACCCGCCAGCAAAACGATGGTCAGAGACAACAGAAATATTCCTGCCGCCCCGCTCATGACAGATCCCCCAGTTTGTAACCGATGCCCCATACCGTCAGGATATACCGGGGCGATCGCGGCTGATCCTCGATCTTATTTCGCAGCCGGCTGATATGGACATTGACCGCGTTTTCATCGCCCATGTAAGCGTCATGCCAGATCAGAGAATAGATCTGCTCTTTGGTATATACTTTTTTCGGATTCTGTAGGAACAGTTTCAGAATCTCGTATTCCTTGGCGGTCAGATCCAGTTTTTGCCGGTTTTTCGTCACGGTATACTGTCCCGTATCCATCATGAGATCACCGATTTTCAGAATTTCCTTTTCCGGCTCAGCATTTTTCGCATACAGTGTATTGCGGCGGATATTTGCCTTGATGCGGGCCACGACCTCTGTCATGGAAAAGGGTTTTGTGATATAGTCGTCAGCGCCAAGCCCCAGCCCCAGGGCTTTGTCAGCATCCGTGTCTTTGGCTGAGACGATGATCACGGGCACGGTGCTGGTCCGGCGGATGTGCTGCAAAATATCCATCCCGCCGATCCTCGGAATCATCAGATCCAGCAGGATGAGATCATACGCATCGGAATCAAATTTCTCCATGGCTTCTTCCCCGTCCGATGCGCAGACTACCTCATAGTTTTCTGTCCGCAGAAATTTTTTCAGCATTTGGCTGATCTCTCTGTCATCCTCAATGAGCAGCAGTTTCATGTGTTTTACCTCCGATAAGGTGTGTACTTTTCTTTTGCCTATATTTTGCTTTCACTGGAACGCTCCTTCTTTTGTATCATAAAACCCGCCCAAAAAACAGAGAATATCGATATCTTTGTCAAACTTTCTCACCGTAGTTTGACTTTGGCTAAAAATGATGCTAGTATTACAGTTGATATTTGCGAATATTCATACATCCCTTTCATGGATATTGCCAATTTATTAAATTTGTGATTTCTGAGAGAATGCCCTCAGACAAAAGAATCCCTGCTGAAATCAAAGTCGTTAGACTTATGGATCTCGGCAGGGTTCTTTTTACCGCTTCTAATAAAATTTCTACACCAAATCTTTCATGCTGTTCAGACTGATCATCAACGTAGAGGCATTATGTACCAGCGCGGACGCCGTGGGCTGTATCACACCGGCGACGCCCAACAGGATCAATCCTGAATTAATGCCGATGATGCGGATGTAATTTTTGCGGATCCGCCCCATCAGCCCGTCACTGATGGCCTTCAAGGTCACAAGTCCCTCCAGATTGTCCGCGTCAATGGTGATATCCGCGATCTCCCTGGCGATCTGTGCGCCGTCACTGATCGCAATTCCCACGTCTGCCGCCGATAATGCCGGCGAATCATTGATACCGTCCCCGACCATAACCACTTTCCGGCCCGCTTTTTTCTCTCTTTCCACAAAAGACGCCTTGTCCTCCGGCAGCACTTCGGAATAGTATTCGTCCACACCGGCCTTTGCCGCGACGGCTGCCGCGGCCCGCTCGCTGTCTCCCGTCATCATGACGATTTTCCGGTATCCGGCACGGCGCAGAGCCGCAACCGTGGCCGCGGCTTCCTCCCGCAGAGGATCCTCCAGACAGATTACCGCCGCAAGGCTCCCCTGTATGGCGAGATACAGATGGGAATACTCATCCGGAAGCTCCTCGAAACGCCGCTCCATACCCTCCGGCACCAGGCATCCCTCATCCTCAAAGACAAAATGATAGCTCCCGATCACCACCTTCCGGTCTTCCACCATGGAAGAAATACCGTGGGCCACGATATATTCCACCCGGGAATGGGTTTCCTCATGGGTGAGGCCGCGTTTCTTCGCCGCATGGACAATTGCCCTGGCCATAGAGTGGGGGAAATGTTCTTCCAGACAGGCGGCGATCCTCAGCAGTTCGTCGACATTCTCGTCTATAAAGGGGATGATCTCTTTCACGGACGGCCGGGCTTTCGTCAGAGTCCCCGTCTTGTCAAATATAATTGTGTCTGCTTCGGCAGTTTTTTCCAGGAATTTGCCGCCCTTGACCGTGATCCGATGGGTTCCCGACTCCCGGATGGCCGACAGCACGGAAATCGGCATGGCAAGCTTCAGTGCACAGGAAAAATCCACCATCAACACGGACAATGCCTTTGCCGTGTTTCTGGTCAGGCCATAGACCAGCGCCGTCCCCAGCAGCGTATAGGGCACCAGCCTGTCGGCCAGATGCTCGGCCCGTCCCTCCATGGAGGATTTCAGTTTCTGCGACTCCTCAATCATGCGGACAATTTTCTCATATTTGTTGGAACCGGAAGTTTCCTTCACCCGGATTGTCAGTTCACCTTCCTCCAAAACCGTGCCCGCATAGACATAGCCGCCCGTTTCCCGGCGCACGGGCAGAGCCTCTCCCGTCAGAGACGCCTGGTTGACCGCACCTCGGCCCGCCGTCACGATGCCGTCAAAGGGAATCACATTGCCCATATGTATGACGACGGCATCCCCCTGTTTTACTTCCTCAGTATCCACCAGGACTTCTTTACCGTCCACCAAAAGCCATACCCGATCGATATTCAGGGCCATACTCCTTGCCAGATCGTCCACGGATTTTTTGTGGGTCCACTCCTCCAGTATCTCTCCGATACCCAGCAGGAACATAACGGAACCGGCTGTTCTGAAATCTTTCCGGATCATGGATACAGTGATGGCCGTTCCGTCCAGGACAGATACCTCTATCCGTCTTCCTGCCAGCGCACGCAGGCCTTTCCGGATATATTTCACGGATTTACAGGCAACCAGTACATTTCTGACCGGTATGGGAAGGAATATTTTGCTCCCTATGCGCCATATAACCTTCTCTATGATCTGATCCTGATAGGACCGGCTCATTTCCCTCCCGGAATTCTGCCATACATGATCCGGCACGGATACCCTCCCGTAAGAAAACCCCTGCAAAATACGGATAAGTTTCTCACGTTCTCCCGTATAGCAAATGGCCGCGTCCTGATTTCTCTCATATACCTTTACTGCTGTAACAAATGTCTGGCCCTCCAGGTAATACTGAAAAATGTCGGCTTCCTTTGTGGACATCTGTCTGCATATCAGATGAATCCGCATCCGTCCTTTTATTTCATGAACAATTCTGAATTTCATTTCAACCACTGCCCTTCCGCAGACATACTGCTTGCTAAAACAGCCCCGTCTTATACCTTACTCGGCAGTAGTTTCCGCACCTTCTTCTGCCACTTCTTTGTAAGCATCCTTATCTTCAAATTCCGCTTCCGCCTCATCGGCAGCTCTTTCTTCGTTAATCTGAACGGCCTCTGCGTAAATATCCTCCGCATTTTCCTGGAAATTGGTAACTGTTTTCAGGATGCTCTCTCTTGCCCGAAGCACGGCGGCTGTGCCATGGGTATACGCCTTTTTTGCATCTTTACTGGACAACAGCTTAATACCTGCCGTGCCGAACATCACTCCCGCAGCAAAAAACGCTGCCTTTACGCCGTCCACTTCTTTTAAAATACTCACTGTCTCCTCATCCTCCTTTGTTCACTTGTGTTTGTAGCCTGTGTAAAATGTCATAACCATACAAACCACCGCGGCCCATGCCCAAAATCTGTGTTTTTTCATAGAAATCCTCCTTGTTACGCACGATTATAACATTCGCATTTCCCATTTTCCATTTATTTCCGTTTGTTGATAAATTCTATCAATAGCAACACAAAACAGGCCTATTTCTTTGGAAATACGCCGAATTATGCAACACATATGAATTTTTTGCCGGAGGGGCTTTCTCTAAATGAAAACTTCAGTTGTCCGTTTCCACCATAATACCGGTAATATGCTGCCCGTCTATGTAGCCGCATGCCCTCAGTCCATTCCAGATCACTTTATACCAGCTCTGTGCGGAAAGCCTCCGCTCCGTGTGGTCGTCCAAGGTGATGATACAGGCCTCTTCCCTCCTGTCACCCGTGCAGCAGGATATTTTGTACATATTTTTCCTGCTGATCGCACCGATCTCCTCCAGCAGATTGATCATCCGGTATACAGTGGCTGTACCGATCCGGCTGTCTTTCTCTTTTGCCTTATAATAAATCTCTTTACAGCTGGCGCATTCTTCCCGCAGAATGATATCCAGAAGCATCCGCCTCTGCCTGGTGATCCTGCATCCTCTGTCTTTCAGCCTCTGAACAACCAGCTCCTCCTGCATTTTCGTTCTCTGGTAATTAGCTGCCTCTTTCTTTTTCTTTTGCTGGGTCATCTCAGCCACCCTGTTTCCTCCCGCAGTAATTACCGCCAGCCCCGACCTTCTTTTTCCTTGGGTTAGTATATTCTAATTTATGTTAGCTGTCAATTATACAGATGATAAATTTTATCAATAAGAAATTTATGGCCCTATTTAGCATAAATCTCAACCAGCTCAATTCCCCCCTCTTTACCTAAATTACGGCTGTACATTTTTTCGGCCGGATTGTTCCAGTGTTCATGGACGCCAAGGTTTTCCACTGTCTCCCCGTTTCCATTGTAATACACGTTTCCGTAAGGCGCGTTATGGATCATGCCTGCTTCATGCAGGTAATTCTCTATATACGGTTAAAGATATGCACCGCCGGACGCACAATAAAATAAAGGTACTCCCTGCTTTACTGGCCAAGAAGTACCTCTTTACACATTACATAATTATTCTGTCTGCCGCTACCATTATCCGGCAAATGGCATAAGCCCTTTTACAACTTCTGCCGGTTGGACGATCCTGTCCTCATTGTCAATATCCACTAACGTATAACGGTCATTGCCCATGCCCAATTCCTTCATATAAGAAAGCTGACGGAGTCCATGGCGGGACTCAATCAGCTGTACCAGATCATGATGTTCTTCTTCGGTCATAGCATAGACGATATCCACACATGCCTGATCCACAGCCAGGATATCCAGGGAAGCACAGATGCCCACATTCGGAGTTACCACCGGCTCCGCATGAATGCCCTCACAATCACAGGAAACCGACATATTACGCATAACGTTAATATAAGCAATCTTTCTGCCAAAATAGTCCACTACGGCTTTTGTAGATTCGGTCATGCGTTCCATAAACTCTTCATTGCTGATATCCCATTGGTCACTTTGGCCCGGAGTAGTGTGAATCATAGCTTTGCCGACTTTGCCATCCGCACAGCCGATACCGATATTCTTATCGGAACCTCCGAAACCTCCTTTGCTATGGCCTTTGAAGTGGGTAAGCGCCAGCAGGGAATCATACTCCTGCAGTGTCTTTCCCATAGACATTTCGGAAAACCATTTTCCCCCTTTCACTGGAAGCAAAACTGCCCCATCCGCATCCATAATATCCACCGGGGCAAAAGTCCACCCATTGACCCGCAGAGTTTCCCGATGTTTCTCAGTAGTATCCCTGTCTCCTTCATAGTAAGAATTTGTCTCAATGATCGTTCCGTCAGGCAGTTTCTGTTCCATCAGCGTCCTGACCCAATCCCGCGGGATAATATTAGGGCCGTTTTTCTCTCCGGTATGGAGCTTGACAGCTACCCTGCCTCCCAGAACCTCCATGATGCGTCCATAAATCTTCACCAGACCCTCTGCTGACAAGTCATGAGTAAAATACACGACGGACTCTCCGCCGGTACGCTCCTCATAAGGAATATAATGCTCTCCACCGGTTCCCGGAACTACTTTTTTCTCTTTCATATGAACACCTCCTGCATATTATTTTGCATTCAAAAATATTCCGCTATACGTTCCATTCTTTCTGATTGCTTTACCCTGAAAGGACAACGATTTTTATAATTATAGCCGCTAACACTTAAAATAGCAAATACTTAAATAGAATGTCACGTTTTGCTTTACAGGCATATCATCTTTGGATATAATATGATCTGCCATACAGGCAGAAGGAGGGCATCCTATGGAAATCAGGGTACTGCGCTATTTTTTAGCAATAGCCAGGGAGGGCAGCATCACAAACGCAGCAAATTTTCTGCATGTAACACAGCCTACGCTTTCCCGGCAGATCCACGATCTGGAAGAAGAATTAGGCCAGAAGCTTTTTGTCCGGGGCAGCCACAGCATGGCCTTGACCCCGGAAGGAATGATTTTAAGAAAAAGGGCAGACGAAATTGTTTCCATGGTTGATAAAACAGAAGCGGAATTTAGTTCCATGGAAAATTCCGTTGGCGGGGATATTTACATTGGCGGCGGAGAAACAGAAGCGATGAAACTAATTGCCCAGGCTGCAAAAGACCTGCGGGAAAGTTATCCTGATATCCGGTATCATCTGTACAGCGGAAACTCCGAAGATGTAACAGAACGGCTGGATAAAGGACTGCTTGATTTTGGCATTTTAATACAGCCTGCGAATATTGCAAAATACGACTATATGAATATTCCGGCCAAAGATACCTGGGGCGTTATTATGAGAAAAGACAGCCCTTTAGCCAAAATGGATACAATAAGGAAAGAATATCTTCTGAACCTTCCTTTAATTTGTTCTCGGCAGGCCATGACGCACGGACGGGAAGGAAATGAGTTTGCAGACTGGTTCGGTGCGGATTTTGACAGGCTTAATGTTGTCACAACCTTTAATCTTGTCTATAATGCTGCCATTATGGTTGAGGCCGGAGTGGGTTACGCAATTGCGCTCGACAAACTGGCAAATACTTCAGAAAACAGCAATTTATGTTTCCGTCCCCTGGAGCCCAAATTAGAATCCGGACTTAATATTGTCTGGAAAAAATATCAGGTTTTTTCTTCTGCCGCGGGAATCTTTCTTGAACGGCTGCGGCAAAGGATGAAAATGTATTCTTGTCAAAACCGGAAAAACCAGTATAATGAAGGTAATATATAACATTTCAGACAGCCTTGCACATGTTCTGCGCAAGGCGTAAAAATGTGATTAGTAATGTCAACGAAAGAAAGGAAGATGCAAGATGATTCTGTCCTGTCATCATATATATAAAAGTTTCGGAACCACGGAAATACTGAAAGATATCTCTTTTCATATGGAAGAACGCCAGAAGATCGCTCTGATCGGCGCCAACGGGGCGGGGAAGTCCACCCTGCTCAAGATCATCACCGGCGAGTACAGCGCCGACTCCGGCGAGGTCGTCCTTGCCAAAGGCAAAGTACTGGGCTACCTGTCCCAGCATCAGGATCTGGCTGTGGAGTCAACGATCTACGACGAATTGCTGCGGGCCAAAGCCGATGTGCCGGAACTGGAACAGCGTATCCGTGAGCTGGAACAGCAGATGAAACATACCTCCGGCGATCAGCTGGAGAGCCTGCTCAATACTTACACGAAATGTACCCAGGAATTTGAACAGAAAAACGGGTATGCCTATAAAAGTGAAGTCACCGGCGTATTAAAAGGCTTAGGGTTTGCCGAATCCGATTTCACCAAATCCATCTCCACCCTTTCCGGCGGCCAGAAGACCCGGGTGGCTTTGGGCAAACTCCTGCTCCTGGCGCCGGATGTGCTGCTCCTGGACGAGCCCACCAACCATCTG
>DPJQ01000266.1:8047-12480 GCA_003542935.1 Lachnospiraceae bacterium
CCCACCAACCATCTGGACATGGAGTCCATCGCCTGGCTGGAGACCTATCTTCTGAATTATTCCGGTGCGGTCATCCTCGTCTCCCACGACCGCTATTTTCTGGACAAGGTGGTTTCCAAGGTGGTGGAGCTGGAACACGGCTCCTGTCTGGCCTTTGACGGCAATTATACCGCCTTTGCGGAAAAAAAGAAAATCATCCGGGAGGCAGAGCTCCATGCCTGGATGAACCAGCAGCAGGAGATTGCCCATCACGAGGCAGTCATCACAAAACTGCGCTCCTTCAACCGGGAAAAATCCATCCGACGGGCCGAGAGCCGGGAAAAAATGCTGGAGAAAATGGATGTGCTGGACAAGCCGGAGAATACGGATTACGCCATGAAACTGGAGCTGGAGCCAAACGTTGTCAGCGGCAATGACGTACTTCATGTGGAAAATCTGTCAAAGGCCTACCCCGGCCTGCCGCTTTTCTCTGATGTCAGCTTTAACATCAGCCGTGGAGAAAAGGTGGCTATCATCGGCAAAAACGGCACGGGAAAGACGACTATCTTAAAAATCCTGAACCGTCTGATACAGCCCGACGGGGGCAAATTTTCCCTTGGCACAAAGGTGAAGATCGGCTACTACGACCAGGAGCATCATGTCCTCCATATGGATAAGACCATTTTCCAGGAGATCTCCGACGACTATCCGTCGCTGAACAATACGAAGATCCGCAACGTCCTGGCGGCGTTCCTCTTCCGGGACGACGAGGTATTCCAGCCCATCTCCACCCTTTCCGGCGGCGAGCGGGGCCGGGTATCCCTGGCGAAGCTGATGCTCTCCGAGGCGAATTTCCTGATCCTTGACGAGCCCACCAATCATCTGGATATTACCTCCAAGGAAATCCTGGAGAGTGCGTTAAAAAGCTATACCGGCACGGTGCTCTACGTCTCCCATGACCGCTATTTTATTAATCAGACGGCCACGAGGATTCTGGATCTGACTAACCGGACGCTGGTCAATTATATCGGAAATTATGATTACTATCTGGAGAAACGGGACGAGCTGACCAGCATCTACGCGCCGTCAGACATCAAGGAGAAGGCGGCAGACGCCCCCTCTGATACAAAGCTCTCCTGGCAGCAGGAAAAGGAGCTGCTGGCGGCCCGGCGCAAAAAAGAAAACGCCCTCAAACGGGTGGAAGACGCTATAGAAAAGCTGGAGGCCAGAGACAGTGAGATCGACGAGCTGTTTACCCTGGAGGAGAATGCCACCGACGCCGCCAAATGCGCCGAGCTGTCCAGGGAAAAAGATGAGATCGCGGAAAAATTGACGGAGCTTTACGAAGAATGGGAGGCGCTCAGCGAGTGAGCGCTTCTTCGATTTCTGTCAGCACAAAATTCCGGATGAAATCACAACGCTCGCGAGTATAAAAAGCGATCGTTTGCTCGTAAACCCGGCGGCATCGTTCTGTAACTGTTCTTTTGTGAAATACGGTTTCCCCTAATGCTACTACCGGCATGATCCCCATCAGAGAATTGGTCACAAAGCACTCTTCCATTTTCGCGGCATCTTCTCTCCTCAGCACCTGTTCTGTCACGGAAAAGGATTCCATGACAAAACGCCGGACGATCCCCGGAAGCAGTCCGCAGGATACCGGCGGCGTGAACAGTCTGCCGCCGGAGACAAAAAAGATGTTGGATACCGTACCCTCACAAATCTCACCCCTGCTGTTCAGAAAGATCAGTTCGTCCGCACCCATGAGGGCTGTACGTCGTTTTTCCAATAAACAGTCTCCGTAATTCATGGTCTTATGGCCTACCAGCGGAGAGGTCTCATTGCGGTATACGCTGCTGTAAAGAAGGCGGAAGCCCTTCCCCGCTTTTTCGGCGGTATAGGGGTTCGGACGCATGGTAAATACAATGTTCTTATCCGACACCATGATCTTCAGGGCAGCTCTGTCTGTCCTGTGGGATGTAAGGTATTCCGTCACCTGGCGTTTTGTGACTGTCTGCCGGATACCCAGCTCCCGCAGGGAATGAGCCATCCGCTCCAGGTGCCAGTCCAGAAAGAGGAGACGGCTCTTTTCTACAGCGATCGTCTCAAAAACCCCCAACCCAAATTGATATCCGTCGTCCAACACAATTTCCATATCGTTTTCCTCTCAAAACTGCTAACTGCGACGTAAGACGCTCGGGAAAAGCCCTTGCGCCTAAGTCTCCGTTTGTCATTCCGGTTGCCCCAGCACATCCAGAAATGCCCTGGCCTTCTGTATCGTCTCCTCATACTCAAACTCCGGATCCGATTCACAGGTGATGCCGCCGCCCACGCCCAGATGATAGATGCCGTCCCGGTACAGCGCCGTCCGGATCACAATATTAAAATCGCAGTCCCCGTCCAGGGACAGATAGCCCATGGAACCGGTATACAGATCCCGCTTGCCATGCTCCAGCTCATCGATCAGCTCCATGGCCCGCAGCTTCGGCGCCCCGGTGATCGAGCCTCCCGGGGAAGCGGCCTCCAGAAGATCCATGGCAGTCAGCTCATCCCGGAGATCTCCCTCCACATTGGAAACCAGATGGAAAACCGTTGCATAGGCCTCCACGGTGAACAGCTCCGTCACTTTTACGCTTCCCGGTACACACACGCGGTTCAGGTCGTTTCGCTCCAAATCCACGATCATCAGGAGCTCACTTTTATCTTTTTCTGATAATTCCAGCTCTCTGCGAAGGGCCATGTCTTCCTCCGGTGTACTTCCGCGCTTTCGGGTTCCCTTGATGGGGCGGGTCTGAATATGACGGTTCCGCATCTGCAGGAAACGCTCCGGGGAGGCGGATATGATCTGAAAATCACCGTAATTGAAATAACCGCCAAAGGGCGACGGATTCAGTTTTCGAAGTCTGCGGAACAGTTCGTAAGGAGGCATAGTATTTTCTATCCGAAGTCGCTGGGTCATGTTGGCTATGTAGATGTCTCCTTCGATGATGTACCGTATCATTTTCCGAACGGCCTGTTTATAATCCTCTCCGGTAAAATTTGCCGTTACTTTACACTCACTTGTTTTCGGCCGATGACTTCTTTCCGGAAATTGCCCTTCTGATTTTCCCCTGTTTTTTTGGGAAGCGGGCAGCCCGTCGTGAATAACGGCTTCCTCCCTTTTCGCCACCATATCTACAAGGGCCTGCAGCTTTGCCATTCCCTTCCGGCAGTCTTGTCCATGGTCGTTGGCAATCAGAAACAATTTCTGTTTTTCGTGATCCTTGATCACAAAGCTATCATAAAAAATCAGCACACAGTCCGGGATATCTGCCTCTTTACCATGCCGTGATGCCACGCCCTCTTTTCTTCGCCCGTAATCATAGGAAAAATATCCCACCGCACCGGACACCAGGGGAAGCTCTGTGGGATTTTCTTCCCTGTGTTCTCTCAGATATCGCTTCACAAAAGTTTCAAATTTTTCTTCGGATACTTTGCCATTCACCGTAAACTGCTCTCCCTTGACCAGTTTCCTATAGGGGTGCAGGGCGATGATGGAGTAGCGTCCCAGTGAGCCATGCAGAGATGAATCCAAAAATACAGCGTCTTTCTCCCCCTGCACCTGCGCAAATATCCGCTCGATCTCCGGGTATTGTTTATATTCCTGTATCAGCCGCATCTCTTTCCCCCCATTGTCTGCATATCCTGTGAAAATTCATCAAAAGCTCTTTCCCGTATTCGGTCAGTACTGCCTCCGGATGGAACTGTACCCCGTAGAGGGGCCATTCTCTGTGTTCCAGTCCCATGACAGCCCCGTCCTCACTCCGCGCATTGACCCGCAGGCAGGATGGAAACGGTTCGTCTGCCACCACCAGGGAATGGTAACGCGTCACCCTGTAAACCGCGGGCAGCCCGGCAAAAAGGCCCGTCCCGTCGTGGCGGATCTTCGTGATCTTTCCGTGCATGGGACGGCGGCCTTGACATACTCTGGCCCCAAACGCCTGTCCCATGGCCTGATGGCCAAGGCAGACGCCGAGGATCGGGATTTTATTATGAAATTCCTGTAACACTCTGTGGGATTCCACGGCATCCGCCGGACGTTTCGGGCCGGGGGAAAGAATGATTCCCTCCGGTTGCAGCGCATAGATTTCAGACAGGACCATCTCATCGGCCCGCCTGACCAGAACCTGCTGTCCCAACTCCTGCAAATAAGCGGACAGATTATAGACAAAAGAATCGTAATTATCGACCATAAAGTACATAAAAAAGACCTACCTCACTTTCTGTGTATTCTACAGTCGTTATCCTAAAGTGAGATTAGGTCCGTAACCTGCATTTTCTGTATTATAGAGAAAACACAGGGAAATGTCAAATGTAACTGTTCAGTACCTTCACAGTTACATGCAAAAAGCCATTGAAAATCGGCTTCGCCGATGAGCTTTTTGCACGCCTGAATCATGTTCTTACGGTCTCAGCAG
>DPJQ01000127.1:0-170 GCA_003542935.1 Lachnospiraceae bacterium
GCAGAAGGAGCTGGGCTGGCGGATCGACCCGCCCGTATCCGACCCCAGGGCCAGGAAACACTCCCCGGCCGCCACCGCCGCACAGGAGCCCCCGGATGATCCTCCCGGCACATGCGCCGGGTTCCAGGGATTTCTGGTCACGCCGAAAGCCGAGGTCTCCGTGGTGGAAC
>DPJQ01000127.1:480-635 GCA_003542935.1 Lachnospiraceae bacterium
CCCATGGCAAACTCGTCCATGTTCGTTTTACCCAGGATCACGGCCCCCGCATCTGCCAGACGTTCCACCGCGTCCGCATCATAGGTGGGCACAAAATTCTCCAGGATCCGGGAGCTGCAGGTGGTGCGCACCCCCTTCGTACACATATTATCCTT
>DPJQ01000127.1:952-1361 GCA_003542935.1 Lachnospiraceae bacterium
GTACACATATTATCCTTGACCGCCACCGGCACCCCCGCCAGGGGACCGGCAAGTTCCCCGGCCTCGATCTTCTCCTGCACCTGTCTGGCCCGCAGGAGGGCTCCTTCCTCGTCCACGGTCACATAGGCATGTACCGTATCTTCCACCTTCCGTATCTGCGCCAGAGAAGCCTCCGCGGCCTCCACGGCCGTGACTTCTTTATCTTTAATCTTCCTGCCCAGCTCCAAAGCCGTCATCTGCAATAACTCCATGTTTTCCTCCAATAGCCTTCCTGTTCATTCCCTCATCACTGCCACGTGCGCACAGCCGCTACTCCACCGTCCGCGGTACCTGATACTGTCCGTCTTTCGCCTCCGGCGCGTTCGCCAGCATCTGCTCCCTGTCGTCCCCGTTCGTCACCACATCCTCC
>DPJQ01000127.1:1652-1824 GCA_003542935.1 Lachnospiraceae bacterium
CGTCACCACATCCTCCCGAAACACGTTATTCACCGGGAACACGTGGGACATCGGCTCCACGCCCGACGTATCCAGCTCATTTAATTTATCTATATAATCCAGCATACGGCCCATATCCTTTTTGGCCGCCTCCTTCTCCTCGGAAGACAGCTCCAGCTTGGCCAGAATGCCC
>DPJQ01000127.1:2127-2640 GCA_003542935.1 Lachnospiraceae bacterium
CTTGGCCAGAATGCCCACATATTCGATGGTTTCGTCATTTATCACATTTGCCATATTTTCCTCCTTATATTCGGCGATGCAGGCGTATCCGACCGCCCTTCTCCGCAGATAAGTTCCCGCAAAACGCTCTTTACGGAAACTCCAACTCCGGCGACAGACAGACCGTCTCGCCCTCCATGGCGCCCTCCAACACCACGGTCTCACCCTCGGCCAGAGTCAGATTGTGAAACACATCCCTGTATCCCTCCTCCGGCCCGTAGTCGGAGAGAAAAATCATCCGGGTATCCCCGCTCTCCGCTTCCACCCTAAGCTCCAGGATGCAGAAATCTTCACCGCCCATATAGTAGGCGTCATATCTGCCGGGCGCAATATCCGTTCCCACCAGATATGACTCATCCACGGACAGCTCTGTCTCCTCCAAAGATTCATCCGTCTCATAAAGTGTAAGCGCCTCCGTCCGGGCATTTTCCGACTGGAATTCCAGTTCACAGCCACCCTCCACCGTCACCCGGG
>DPJQ01000127.1:2943-6631 GCA_003542935.1 Lachnospiraceae bacterium
CCTCCACCGTCACCCGGGCTCCGGGATAGAGACGCAGATCCTCCACTTCGTTCCCTGACTCCAGCCAGCTGTAATACCAGATGCCATTAGCTTCGTCCTCCACATGGAGGCTGCCCTTGCCTTCCGACACCGTGACCAGATAGGCGCCCTGGGGTATCGTCTCACCCACCGTATAATATCCCGCCGTCAGGTAAGCAGACCATTCATCTCCGTCCGCCGGCATCTCATTCTCTACATAATCGTAGAGGCCCTCCGTGGTTGTCGCCTCATTCTCAGAGATTTCAAAATCCGGATCTTCCTCTGAATCATCGCCAAGCTCCACCTCTATGCCGGCATTTTCGTCCAGCCAATTTGTGGCCTGCTCTGCCTTTTTTCCAAACCCGGAGAATAAATCCGGGAACTCCGTCACGACTTCCGTCAAAAAGCCCAGGACGACCCATACGATCACGACCCATTTGATCACAGCCGCCGGCCGGGGGCCGGTACCGCTCTTCGTCCCCGCTTTCCTGCCCGCACCCGCAACTTTCTCCTCCTTGCCCAGGAGCGTCCGCTCGTAATTTTTCTTCTGTTCCCGGGCTTCCGGGCTGTATGTCCCGCAGTCCTCGTTCAACCGATACTTATGCTCCGCCATGCGGCTGTAATCCATCCCGCAGTCCCGGCATCGCCCATTCACAATCCGCCCTTCACAAATCACACACCGTCCAGCCATCACAAATCAATCTCTCCCTCAAAGGCCACCGCCGCAGGCCCGGTCATATACACCAGATTTCCCTCCCGGTCCCAGCGGATCCGCAGTTCCCCGCCCAGCAGATGCACCGTCACCTCATCCTCCGTATAGCCATTCACCATCGAGGCCACCGCCGCGGCACAGGCACCGGTCCCGCAGGCCAGCGTCTCTCCCGAGCCACGCTCCCATACCCGCATCTCCAGATTTTTGCGGTCTATTACCCGGATAAACTCCGTGTTGATCCTGTCCGGAAAACGCTCGTGGCGCTCGAACAGCGGCCCGGTCTTCTCAATGTCCAGCCTCCCCACATCCTCCAGGTAAACCACTGCATGGGGATTTCCCATGGAAACTCCGGTCATGGCGTAAGTCACGCCGCCCACCTCAATGGGCTCGTCGATCACCTGTTCCCGCTCCGACACAATAGGGATTTTGGATGCCGTAAGCTCCGGGCTGCCCATATTCACCCGGACCAGAGACACCCGGCCGTCCTCCCCGATCGTCAGATCCAGAATCTTAACCCCGCTCTTTGTGTCCACGCTGATCCTCGTCCGGTCCGTCAGGCCATAGTCATATACATACTTTGCCACGCAGCGGATTCCGTTGCCGCACATGGCGCCCTCCGAGCCGTCGGCATTGTACATCGCCATCTCAAAATCGGCCCGCCTGGACGGCTTGATTAAGATCAGCCCGTCCGACCCGATCCCGAAATGCCTGTCGCTGACCCGTATCGCCGTCTCCCGGGGATTCTCCACCTGCTCCTCAAAACAATTCACATAGACATAATCATTGCCGATTCCATGCATTTTCGTAAATTTCATACGTCTGTACCTTCCTCCCAAACCACTCTGATCATCCGGCCCTCATGCCTCCATCACGCACAACACCATCCCCGCCGTCTCCGCCAGAGAATTCCCGCTGTCCATACTGTGTTTCTGCAGATACCGGTGCGCCTCCCGTTCCGTAAAGTGCTTTTGCTCCATCAACAGCCGCTTCGCCCTGTCGATCACAGCCTGTTCCTCCGGATTCCTCTCCCTGGGCTGCTGCCGCCGCTTTTTCCTGGCGCGGCTCATCCGGCTTTCCATGGCCTCCACCGCCTGTAAAAGCTCATGGAGCCTGAGAGGCATCCGCACGGAAGGGATCCCCCTGGCCACACCGCCGCCGATCACCTTTCCGGAGGCCACCAGGAGCATCTCAAACCCCGGCGGCATCTCACCGAGAAGATGGTGGTATACCATATCCTGTAATTTATATCCCGATATCACAATGCCCCCGTGGAGACTGTCCATGCATTCCAGGGCCTGGCTGCCGGTGGTACAGATATACTGGACGGAAAATCCGTGGCGGACAAGCAGGTTTTTAATACTTTTCGCATCCTCCAGCCGGGGAAATACCACAATAATATTGCCCACTCTCACGCCTCCCCTTCTCAAATATGCTGCAAAAACGGTTCGTCCGCTCACGACGAGCCAAAGCAGATGTGCAAAAATCACACATTATACAGATACTCGTCGATCTCCCACGGCGTGACCTGCTGCTGATACGTACTCCACTCCTGTTTTTTCACCTTCAGATAACTGCTGCTGTACTCTTTTCCCAGCACCGACAGCACAAACTCATCTTTCTCCATCTCTGCAATGGCCTCTCCCAGACTCATGGGAAGTTTCTCCAGGCCCAGCTCCTCCTCGTCCTGACGGCCCATCTTGTACAGATTGCCCGTCACCTCCGGAGGCGGCAGGATTTGTTCCTGTATGCCGGAAAGTCCCGCGGCCAGACAGAGAGCCAGCGCAACATACGGGTTTGCGGACGGATCGGGATTGCGAAGCTCGATGCGGGTGCCCACCCCCGCGGGGCCCACGGCAGGTATACGGATCAGAGGACTCCTGTTCTGGGACGACCAGGCCAGGTATACCGGTGCCTCATATCCCGGCACCAGGCGTTTATAGGAATTGACCAGCGGATTGAGCACCGCCGACATTCCCTTGATATGCTTCAAAAGACCGCCGATAAACCAGTAGGCCTCCTTGCTCAATCCTCTTTCGTCCTCTCTGTCCAGAAAAAGATTGGCCCCGTCTCCGTCATGGAGAGACATATTCAGATGCATCCCCGAGCCGTTGATGCCTGTGATCGGCTTCGGCATGAAGGAGGCGTACATGCCATGCCCTTTGGCTATGGTGCGGATAGCCATCTTGTACGTCATCAGGCTGTCCGCCGTCCGCAGGGCGGAATCATATTTGAAATCGATCTCATGCTGGCCGGGGGCTGCCTCGTGGTGGGTCGCATCCACCTGATAGCCCATATCCTCCATGGTCAGTACCATGTCTCTGCGGAAATTCTCCCCCGTATCCGCCGGGCCCACATCAAAATACCCGGCCTTCTCATAGGTGCGGATCTCCGGCTTGCCATGCTCGTCACTCTCAAAAAGGAAGAACTCCAGCTCCGGCCCCACTTTGAAATGGTATCCCATCTCAAGGGCCTCCCGCACCACTTTTTTCAATATATAGCGGGAATCCCCCTCAAAGGGCGTACCGTCATGGAGATACACGTCACAGATCAGCCTGGCCACTTTGCCCTGCTGAGGCCGCCAGGGAAAAATACTGAAAGTGTCCGGATCCGGACGCAGAACCATATCCGACTCCTCCACCCGCGCAAACCCCTGCACCGCCGAACCGTCAAACATGCACTGATTATCCAGCGCCCGCTCAAGCTGCCCTGCGGTGATCGCCGTATTTTTCAGTTTTCCAAACATATCCGTAAACTGGAGGCGGATAAATTCCACGTCCTCCTCCTCCGCTATTCTGAAAATATCTTTCTTATTATAAATAGCCATCAGCTCTACCTCCCTGTCCGAACTCCCTGTTTCGCTCTTAATACTACCATTCTTTTCTGTAAAATACAATTCCTTCTCCCAACAGGCGATACAAAAGGCGCCTCAAAGATTACTTTTCACACCCGAGCCACGCA
>DPJQ01000127.1:6987-7213 GCA_003542935.1 Lachnospiraceae bacterium
GTCAAGCCGTGTGTCATAGACCACAGTTTTCCACGATGCGTCGTCGTAGTCCGTCAGATTCCACCAGACCAGTTCCGGGTGGGCCTTTCTCTCCTCCGGCATCTCTCCCTCCGTTCATGACTTTTATGCTAATAATTATAATGATTTTAAAATTTTCTTCGATTGTTCAAATAAGTCATATCTACGGATATTTTCTGTTTTATATTTGGGGATTTCGGGAGAAATT
>DPJQ01000263.1:0-5503 GCA_003542935.1 Lachnospiraceae bacterium
GGCAAAAATGATGAAGTGGCTGGACCCCTCCATTGAGCTGGTGGCCTGCGGCAGCTCCAATTATGAGATGGATACCTTTGGCTACTGGGAGGATACGGTGCTGGAGGCGTGTTACGACGAGGTGGATTATCTCTCCCTGCACCAGTATTTTGGCAATCAGGATAATAATACGGGAGATTTTCTCGCAAATACGGTGATTTTAGATCAGTTCATATCCTCAGTGGCCGCGGTCTGTGATGCCGTCCGGGCCAGGAAAAAGAGGAGTAAGCGTATCCACCTCTCTCTGGATGAGTGGAATGTGTGGTATCACTCCAACGAGCAGGATAAGATGATCGAGCGGTGGAGCAGGGCGCCCCATCAGCTGGAGGATGTTTACAACTTTGAGGACGCGCTGCTGGTGGCAGGGATATTGATTACGGTCCTGCGCCATGCGGACCGCGTAAAAGTGGCCTGTCTGGCCCAGTTGGTGAATGTCATTGCGCCGATCATGACCTCTGATACCGGGGCGTGGAAGCAGACGATCTATTATCCCTTCGAGCTGGTCAGCCGTTATGGACGGGGAAAGGTGCTGCATACGCTGGTACAGTCGCCTGCCTATGAGAGCAGCCACGGGGATGCTCCGTTTCTGGACAGTGTTGTGACCATGGATGAGGAGGCGGGGACGGTCACGCTGTTTGCGGTGAATAAGAGCCTTGATGAGGACATGGAGCTTTCCTGCGATCTGAGGCAATTTCGGGATTACCGGGTGAAGCGGCATGTGGTTCTGGCCCACGGGGATGTGAAAGCGGAGAATACGGAGGAAAGGCCGGATACGGTGGTTCCTGCGGAAAACGGAAAGTCCGCTGTGGCAGGCGGAATGCTTACGGCGATTCTGCCGGAGAAAAGCTTTCATGTGATTGTGCTGGGGAGATAAAAAACCGTAATAATGGTTTATGGGTGTATGCTTTTTGACTGATCTGCCGAAACTGGATGAAGAGCAGAAAAAGGAAGAAAGGAGGTATTTGGCGATTGCACAAAAGATTGAGGATTTCTTTTAATGCGCCGGTAGTTTTGAGCTTTGTGTTCCTTTGCTTTGGGGCTACTCTTCTGGGGCAGATGACGGGGGGCGCCAGCGACCCGGTTCTGTTCATGGTGTACAGGGCTTCTCTGCGTTCGCCGCTGACCTATATTCGTTTTTTTACCCATGTAATGGGGCATGTGGACTGGAGCCATTTCATAGGGAATGCGTCCTATCTGCTGCTGTTGGGCCCCATGCTGGAAGAAAAGTATGGTTCGGCAAAAATCGTGGAGGTGATTCTGGCCGCTGCTTTCGTGACGGGGCTTGTGAATTTCGTATGTTTTCCGACGGTGGCTCTCTGTGGCGCCAGCGGGGTGGTGTTTGCTTTTATCCTTCTGACTTCTTTTGCCGGGTTCAGGAGCGGGGAAATCCCTCTCACCTTTATTCTGGTGGCGGTGATCTTCATTGGGCAGCAGGTGTATGAGGGCGTCACGCTGCAGGATAACATATCCAATCTGTCCCATATTCTGGGCGGCGTCGTAGGGGCGGTGCTGGGATTTAAGCTGAATGCAGGGGCGGAATCATTTTAGTATGCGGAAAGTAGGGAGTGTAATATGGAACTGATCATGGAAATTCTCCTGGAGATATTTGTTGGCGGCGCGTCGGAAGCGGTATCGGAGAAAAGCCTGCCGTTGCCCGTCCGTATACTGGCGGCGGTTTTGCTGCTTGCATTTTGCGCCGGGGTCGTGGGGCTTTTGGCCCTTCTGGCGGTGAAAAGCAAGAACTGGGTGGTTACGGGTATTGCGGTATTTATGCTGGTCTGCCTTGTGGTGGGGGCTGTAAAGAAATATAAGGAACTGCGGTAATTGTCCGGTACAGGCCGGGCATTTCCCTGGGGAGGCACCGGACAACCGTTACATGCTGCGACGGCAGAGAAGGCATCTGCATCCGGAAAGGTATAAAATTGGTAAACCGGGAAAAACTGTGCATAGAGAGACCGGCCGGCCGTAAAAACGTTGGGCGGTGACAGATTAAATGGCAGGAGGTTGCAGAATATGTATCGTTATTTACCGGTTCGCAGGATTTACGCCAGAGAAATTCTGGATTCCCGCGGGAATCCTACTATAGAAGTGGAAGTCACCGTAGGAGAGGGCATAGTGGGGATTGACGGCTATACGGGCCGTGCCATGGTGCCTTCCGGGGCTTCCACCGGAAGCTTTGAGGCGGTGGAACTTCGGGATAAAGACGCCCGCTACCAGGGCGGAGGTGTACAGCAGGCCGTGGAGAATGTCAATACCACGCTGTCCGATGTGCTGGTGGGCGAGAACGCTCTGAACCAGGAGTATATAGATAAGCTGCTCATAGAGGCCGACGGCACGGAGAATAAAGAGAAACTGGGAGCCAATGCCCTTCTCGGCGTGTCCCTGGCTGTGGCAAAGGCGGCGGCGAAAGCTCTCCGACAGCCCCTGTACCGTTATCTGGGCGGCTGCTATACGCCGAAAATGCCGGTGCCCATGATGAATGTGTTGAACGGCGGCCGGCACACGGACACCAACGTAGACTTTCAGGAATTCATGATCATGCCGGTGGGGGCGCCCACATTTGCCGACGCGCTGCGCATGGGAGCGGAGGTTTACCAGAACCTGAAGAAAATCCTCAAGGCGGGCGGTTATGCCACAGCCGTGGGGGACGAGGGAGGTTTTGCCCCGAATATGAAAAATGCCAAGGAGATTTTCCGGGTGCTGGCCGAGGCGGTGACGGAGAGCGGATACCGCTGCGGTGAGGATTTTGTCTTTGCACTGGATGCTGCGGCCAGCGAGCTGTATGACGGGAAGCGCAAGCTCTATCTGTTCCCCGGGGAGAGCAGGAGCCGCGGCATGGATGTGGCGCGGACTTCCACGGAGATGATCGATTACTACCGGGAACTTCTGGACGAATTTCCCCTGGCCTCCATCGAGGACGGTTTGCGGGAGGATGACTGGGAGGGCTGGCAGGAACTGACGGAGGCCCTGGGAAGCCGGATGCAGCTGGTGGGCGATGATCTGTTCGTGACCAATCCGAAGAGGCTTGCAGGCGGTATCCGTCTGGGAGCGGCCAATGCGGTGCTGGTCAAGGTAAATCAGATCGGTACGCTGACCGAGGCCATGGAGACGATCCGTATGGCCCAGCACGCGGGTTACCGCACGATCATTTCCCACCGTTCCGGCGAGACGGAGGACGCCTTTATCGCTGACCTGGCCGTAGCCACCGGTGCGGGACAGATCAAGACCGGTGCGCCATGCCGAACGGAGCGCACGGCCAAATACAATCAGCTTCTCAGGATAGAGGATTACCTGGGTCAGATCGCCCGCTATGAAAATCCTTTGGCAGTAAAATGAAAATCGCTCTTGAAAAACCAATTCTCCTGTGCTAGAATAGACAAAGTTGTAACGGCTCACCTGTCTGAGCTGTCATACGGGGTTACCATAGGAGGTAAAAACATTGCAGATCCTGAGAATTATTCTTACTGTCATTTATGTCATAGATTGTATTGCTCTGACCACGGTTGTACTGATGCAGGAGGGCAAGCAGAAAGGTCTGGGCGTGATCGGCGGCGGAAATTCCAGCGACACTTACTGGGGGCAGAACAAGATGCGTTCTAAAGAGGGCGTACTTATCATGGCCACCCGGATTATGGCGGTCTTGTTTATCGTCCTGTCTCTGGTATTGAATATGAATTTTTAGTTTGGGAAGGAAAGGCACTCCTGTATGACAGGAGTGCTTTTTATCATATTAGGAGAAAACAGTGAAACCAAAACAGTTAAAGAAAAGAAAAAAGTATATATATGATGTGATCTGTACGAAGGATTATCAGCCGATGCGCACCCGGGAGATTGCCATTCTTCTGCAGATACCGAAGGAAAAACGCCGGGATCTGCAGGATACTCTGGACAGCTTGCTGCAGGACGGTAAAGTGACCATGGATAAACGGGGACGCTATCACAAAGCTCCTGCGGGTAAGACGGGCAGGCCTTCTGCAAAAAAAGGGAAAGAGAAACGGGTCTGCGCGGTTCGCGGCGTTTTTGTGGGCCATCCCCGCGGTTTCGGATTTGTGGAAGTGGAGGGAGAGGAACGGGATTATTTTATCCCCGGAGAGTACACAAACGGCGCATTCCACATGGATACCGTGGAGATCCTCCCTCTGCCGGAGGGCAGCGGGAAACGGCGTGAAGCCCGGGTGGCCGCGATCCTGGAACACGGCATCACGGAAGTGGTGGGTACTTTTGAGCAGGATCGCTCTTTCGGATTTGTGAGGTCGGATAATACCAAAGTCTGCCGGGATATCTTTATCCCCCAGAAAGACGCGGGCGGCGCCAGGGACGGCCAGAAAGTGGTAGTGAAGCTGACGGATTACGGCGGCCATCACAGGAGCCCGGAGGGAAAAGTGACGGAGATCCTCGGCGACAGCCGAGATCCCGGAGTGGACGTGCTCTCGGTGGCCCGCAGCATGGGGCTGCCTATGGAGTTCCCCGAGCGGGTGGCAAATCAGGCGCTGCGGGTGGCCGGTGCGGTCAGCGAGGCCGACCGGTGCGGCCGGGAGGATCTGCGGGAGATGATGATGGTGACCATTGACGGAGAGGACGCCAAGGATCTGGACGATGCGGTGTCCCTGACAGTGGAGGACGGCATTTACCGCCTCGGCGTTCACATCGCTGATGTCAGTAACTATGTCCAGGCCGGCAGCGCACTGGACCGGGAGGCGTTTAAACGGGGAACCAGCGTGTATCTGGTGGATCGGGTGCTGCCCATGCTCCCGGTACAGCTCTCCAACGGTATCTGTTCCCTGAATGCGGGGGAGGACAGGCTGGCTTTGAGCTGCCTGATGGATATGGACGCTTCCGGGCGGGTGATCGGCCACCGCATTGTGGAGTCGGTGATCCGGGTAGACCGCCGGATGTCTTATACGGAAGTGAACAAAATCCTCACCGGGCAGGATGAGGAGCTGGCCAGTGACTGCGGTGCTCTGACGCCGATGTTAAAGGCCATGGGGGAATTGTCGGTTCGGATCCGCAGCCGTCGCCTGGGGCGGGGGTCCATCGATTTTGATTTTCCGGAGTGCAAAATCATCCTCGGTGCCACGGGGCATCCCATTGAGATTAAGCCCTATGAGAGAAATGCGGCCACGGATCTGATCGAGGATTTCATGCTGTCTGCCAACGAGACCGTGGCCAGGGAGTTTTGCGAGAGGGAGATTCCCTTCGTGTACCGTACCCATGAAAATCCCGATCGGGACAGGCTGGAGAGTGTGCTGCATTTTGTCCACACATTGGGGATACGGACGGTGAAGACCGGACAGGATATGTCTCCCGGCGAGGTGCAGGATATCCTTGACAAGTTAAAAGGTAATCCCTGCGAGGAGCTGGTGAGCCGTCTGATGCTGCGTTCTATGAAGCAGGCGAAATATACGACGGCCTGCACCGGGCATTTTGGCCTGGCAGCAAAGTATTACTGCCATTTTACCTCGCC
>DPJQ01000263.1:5773-6067 GCA_003542935.1 Lachnospiraceae bacterium
TACTGCCATTTTACCTCGCCGATCCGCCGTTATCCCGATCTGCAGATCCACCGCATCATCAAGGACAGCATACGGGGACGCCTGAAGCCGGAAAAGATAGCCTGGTATACGGAACATCTGGATGGGGTGGCCGCGCAGAGCAGTGTCGCCGAACGTCGGGCCCAGGAGGCCGAGCGGGAGACGGACAAGATGAAGATGGCTGAATATATGAGCTATCATTTGGAGGAGATCTTTGAGGGGCGTATTTCCGGCGTAACCGACTGGGGGATCTTTGTGGAGCTGCCCAATACGGTG
>DPJQ01000263.1:6360-6721 GCA_003542935.1 Lachnospiraceae bacterium
TGTGGAGCTGCCCAATACGGTGGAAGGGCTGGTCCGTCTGGCTGATATGGTGGATGATTACTACCGGTTTGACGAGGAACAGTACCAGGTTGTCGGAGAGCATTCCGGGAGGGCATACCGCCTGGGTGATCCGGTGCGGGTGCGGGTCAAGGGGGCCGATGCGGCTGCCAAAACCATAGACTTTTCACTGGTGGACGGTGAATAGATTTTCCCCTTATACAGAAGCGGCGGGCAGGCTTATGGTAAAAAATTATTTATAGAAGGAGCGGGTTGGGACATGCCAAAACAAAAAGGGACAAAACTGATCGCCAACAACAAAAAGGCGTTCCACGACTACTTTATAGAAGAAAAATATGAGGCC
>DPJQ01000263.1:7040-7190 GCA_003542935.1 Lachnospiraceae bacterium
TTTATAGAAGAAAAATATGAGGCCGGTATTGCGCTGCACGGCACAGAGGTGAAATCCCTGCGCATGGGGCGATGCAGCGTCAAGGAATCTTTCATCCGCATTGACAACGGAGAGGTTATGATCTACGGGATGCATATCAGCCCCTATGAG
>DPJQ01000263.1:7481-23876 GCA_003542935.1 Lachnospiraceae bacterium
GATGCATATCAGCCCCTATGAGAAAGGCAATATTTTTAACAAAGATCCCCTGCGGATACGGAAGCTCCTGCTTCACCGGCATGAGATCAACAAGATGCAGGGGCGCATCGCTGAGAAGGGATATACGCTGGTGCCCCTGCAGGTATATTTCAGGGACAGCCTGGTGAAGGTGGAGATCGGGCTGGCCAAAGGTAAGAAGCTGTATGACAAACGGCAGGATATTGCTAAAAAGGATCAGCGGCGGGAAGCCGAGAGGGATTTCAAGGTACGGAATCTGGGATAATGCGCTGCGGATCGCAGATGTATGGGGGTATGGCCCAACATGTCCGGGCTGTTATTGCAATGCGGCTAAGGGATATGAAATTATGTCAACAGGTTCTTGACAAATGGGAACATACAGGTTATACTATAAACAGCGTCTGTTGTACCGGAAAAGCTTGCGGGCTTGTACTGGTTTCGACGGGGGTTTTGAAGTTTGGGAAGCCATCCGCAGCTCCGGGACTGCGTATCAACCTGGAAATTAAATTTAAACGCAGACGAAAATTACGCGTTAGCAGCCTAGTTGCTGCTTGTCCGGCCTAAGTCTCCTGCAGCTTGGGTTCGGGCATCAAAATCCGCAGGGCACTTTGCCTTCTAAGCTTTGCGAGGGTAAAAGATTTTATGAAGCTACTAAAGCCGGCAGCCTGTCATTAGGCGGCTGACGGAGGGAATGCCAGTATAATGACTGTGATGGGAGATGCCTGAATGGATAGGCTTTCGGACGCGGGTTCGATTCCCGCCAGGTCCATCTTAAAAATCTCATTCTGAAAAATAGAATGGGATTTTTTTGTATTCATTTCCGACTCCTGTCGCAGGAATGGTTCGGGCAGGGAAGTATCAGATTTTTGCCGTATATGATGATTATTTGGAGGCAGAAGAAAAAGGAGGGAGATTTGTATGGTTAAAACGACGGTCAGACGGCTGGGGGGCATAGGCCTTGCGGCAATGATCCTGTTCACAGAGGCGGGTATGGCGGATACGGGCTTCGCCGCAGTGATGTCACCGGTCAATGCCCCTGTCACGGTCACACCTTTTCCCGGCCAGTGGAAATATTACGGGCAGACGAGGAAATTTATTGAGGATGAGCATTATTCGCTTTCGGCGGAACCGGCAGGGTTTTCGGAAAATGACTGGAGCCTGGGGCTGGCCAGCGAGGAAACAGGCTCTCAGCCTTTTATCCTGCAGTATCATTCGGAGAATGTAGACGCGTCGAAACTGACACTGGCGGCGAATGCTCCCCGTTTTGAGATCCGGGAGTATAAAGCACCTGTGTCAGTGGACCCGGATCCGGAGTATCACAATATCAGCGAATACACTATTCCGGCTCCCGGCAATTATGAGATCAGCGCAGGGAAGGACAGTCAGGGAAACTGGAACTGGATGAGTGAGCTGGAGATAGAAGGACTGCATGAGGGTGAGAACGACATAACTTATTATCTGCG
Organism: Lachnospiraceae bacterium; assembly: GCA_003542935.1. Taxonomy (GTDB): domain Bacteria; phylum Bacillota; class Clostridia; order Lachnospirales; family Lachnospiraceae; genus UBA11957. Next base: position 8,963 of record DPJQ01000263.1, read on the forward strand.
TTCCCGCGAAAATGACAATACGAAAAACGCCATTGATCAGACACCGAGATCCTTTTCTGTTCTGGTGGATACGGTTGCTCCGGTGCTTTCGTCCCTGAAAATAGAAGATGTTACCGATACGGCAGCGGTCGGTTCCGTTATAGGAAATGAGCCGGGGAAATTCTATTATATGGCCCTGCCCACATCGGGTTCGGTACAGGGGAACGCCGTCACCGCTGATCTGATCCAAGACAATGTGGCTTCGGGCCGCTGTATCGGCGGTTATGGCCGGGTGGACGGTACGGGCGTTGGCACGGAGATCAAACTGACAGGTCTGATGGCGGAGACCTCTTATACTGTCTATGCATTTATGGAAGATAAAGCGGGAAACTGTTCCCCGGTGATTGTAAGCGAATCTGTCACTACTGATAAGACAGCCCTTTCCGGTGCGGCAGATGTGATCGGTGAGCCTGCAGTGGACAATACGCTGACGGCCGTGCCCCGTATCACTTCGGTGGATCCGGGAACCCTCTCCTATCAATGGTATCGGATCCGTCTGGATGCGGATGACGCCAAGCTCAATGAGGATGAGGACGTATCCGGTGACAGAAATGGGCTTCCGGCTGAAGACGGGGAAGATGATCCGGCCGGCAGGGAGTTAACCATAGACGATGCGGAGCCGATACCCGGCGCTACAGCGGCTTCCTATAAAGTGACCAGAGAGGATATCGGATGCAGGCTGATTGTCGGTATCCAGGGAGCCAATTATTCCGGCTATGTGGCAGGTGCCACTGCGGCCTTTGTGCCGAAGCTGATTCCGGCATATTCATTGCCTGTGGTGGCGAAAAAGAACTATTCTCCTACAGGAACACTTGCTTCTGTCAGGCTTCCTGCCCAGTGGTCCTGGGTGGATGACACACTTGTTCCTGAGTATGGCAATGAAGGGTACCGTGCCCGCTTTACGCCGGAAGATACAGCGGTCTACAAAACTGTGATTGTCCGCATCAGGGTTCCCATGACCCGGCGCACATTGAAAAAGAGCATGGTACGGATGAAAGCTTCCATGGCTTATACGGGAAAAGCCATCCGGGATAATTTTACTGTTAAAGATCAGGGGAAAAGCCTGACGTCTAAACAGGATTTCACGGTTTCCTATCAAAATAATAAAAAACCCGGCAGGGCATCCGTCACATTCAAGGGCAGGGGAAATTACACAGGGACCGTCAAAGTCTCTTATACCATAAAGGAAAAATCCATAGAGAACGTCACATATATCTGCCAGAAAAACAGAGAATACAATGGGAAAAAACAGTCCGCAGGCCTGGTTTTGAAAAACGGTTCTGTCAGACTGAGAAAGAATCAGGATTACACCTTGTCCTATAAGGACAATAAAGAGATTGGCAGGGCATCGGTCACGGTCAGGGGTATCGGAAATTACAGGGGCAGAAAGACCGTCCGTTTTTCCATAGTTCCCTCCGAACCGTCTGTCAAGGCGGTAAAACGTACGAGCGGTGCGTTCCGGCTGACACTGGAGGCAAAGCAGAAAGTTACGGGGTATCAGATCTATGTTTCTCCCACTGCCGCTTTCCCCAAAAAGACTACCCGGATATTTATGACGACGGGTACATCCTTCGGCATGGACAATCTGGCTAAGGGGGACGTCTATTATGTGCGTGCAAAAGCCTATCTGTCTAAAGACGGAAAAAAATATGTCAGCGCTTACAGCAAAGCAAAAAAGATCAAAATAAAGTGATCCGGAAATGTTGCTTTTCACACCCAATGTCAGTAACCCGGAAATCGTCAATTTGGCGGTTGCATTTGGCCGGGCCTGTATGTATAATAAAAAAGGATATAGATTGGTTTAGATATTGGGAGGTTTTTATGGGTGAATACAATGGCGCGGCAGTGGGCGCGTTTGAGACAGACAGTTATCTCGTGGCCTGCGTGGCGGTTGACGCGGCTGTCAAGGCGGCGGATGTAAAGGTGGAAGGTGTGGAACGTAACCGTCTCGGCAGCGGCGCCTGCGTAAAGCTCCGCGGAAGGATCTCGGATGTGCGGGCGGCCATGGATGCGGCTGAGGAAGCGGCACGGCGGATGTCTCCGGTGACGAAGAGTGTGGTCATTCCGGCTCCAACGGAAGGGACGGAGAAGATGCTGCAGATGACGATCCGGAAATAACAGGACACAGATAAGGAGAGAGTGATGAAAGACGGTGCTTACGGATTAGTGGAAGTGTTGGGAAGCTCAAATGCCGTTGTCTGTGTGGACAGGATGGTTAAGACTTCCGATGTATATTTTAAGACATGGAATACCCGCTGCGGCGGCCATACGACTATATTTATGGCAGGCGATCTGTCTTCCGTAAATGCGGCGGTCAGCGCGGTGGCGGAGAACCCGCCCTGTCAGGTGTTCTACACGGCAGTGATCTCCAATCCCCATGAGGAGATGGTAAAGTTTGTGGAGGAGATGGCAGCGAAATTCCCTGGGAAATGATTTGATTCTTTATAGAAGCGAGAGAATCCTGTCTGGAAGCAGACAGGATTTTTTGCGTCGGCAGGTATTTTCAGCCGATATGTCTGCCTGTCCTGTCCGAAATGAGGACGGCGGGTCCGTTTTGAAAAGTAGGAGGTCGAAAATGAACAGAGAAAAAGAGTATCTGCACCAGTTCATAAAAATTGCTTCCCATATGGCGCGTCATATGCTGTTTAAATTGTGGGCCTGTGTGCGGTGGGTATTGCTGGCCATACTGGCGGGGCTGGCAGTGGGGGCTTACAGCACCCTGTTTGCCTGGTGTATGACGAAGGTGACAGGACTTCGGGAAAGCTGCGGATGGCTGCTGTATCTGCTGCCCCTGGCCGGACTGGTCATTGTGTTTTTCTATCGGCTGGCTAAGATTGAAAAGGATCGGGGTACGAATCTGGTGATTCACTCGATCCATGCCCGGGATGATGTGCCGGGGCGGATGTCGCTGCTGATCTTTGCCTCCACCATTCTGACCCATCTGTTCGGCGGGTCGGCGGGGCGCGAGGGAGCGGCATTGCAGATGGGGGGTAGTCTGGGAAATCTGCTGGGACGGCTGTTTCGTATGGATGCGAGAAATCGGAAGATCATGATCATGTGCGGGATGAGTGCGGCTTTTGCGGCGGTGTTTGGTACGCCCATGGCGGCGGCAGTGTTTTCCATGGAAGTCATCAGCGTAGGTATTATGCACTATTCGGCTCTGGTGCCCTGTATGTTTGCGGCGTTGATTGCTTCCCGGTTTGCTGCTACTCTGGGTATTACGCCGGAAGCGTTTACTATAGAGGCCATTCCCCGGCTCAATGTGGAAAACGGCGTAAAGATGTTTGTGCTGGCGATCTGCTGTGCGGGCTTAAGCATTCTGTTCTGCATGCTGCTTCATATGGCGGGGCATCTGTACCAGCAGTGCTTTTCCAATCCCTATGTCCGCGTATTTGTGGGCGGCTGTCTGGTCGTGGCGCTGACCCTGCTGTGCGGTGTCCGGGATTACAACGGCGCCGGTATCGGGATCATCGAGCGGGCCATGGCCGGTGAAGTGGTTCCCTGGGCGTTTCTCTTAAAAATGCTTTTCACTGCCCTGACACTGGGAGCCGGGTTCAAGGGCGGTGAGATCGTGCCGACATTCTTCGTGGGTGCCACTTTTGGCTGTCTTTTCGGACAGATCGTGGGGCTGTCCCCCTCTCTCTGTGCGGCGGCAGGCATGGCGGCAACCTTCTGCGGTGTGACAAACTGCCCGATCTCCACACTGCTGATCAGTTTTGAGCTGTTCGGTTTTGAAGGGATTCCTTATTTTATGATTGCCATATCCGTCAGTTACCTTTTGTCCGGTTACAAGGGGCTGTACAATGACCAGATCATCGTATACTCCAAATACCGTCCCCAGTTTATCAACCGGCTGGCCGGGGATGAATCCGAGGATGATCTGATCGACAGCTGAGACCGGGAAAAATGATTGTTTTGCCGGGATGCGTGTAGTATAATACAGCCTGTGGGGCCTGTAGATGTATATACAGGGCTTCTGAAAAATATATGTAAACGGAGATACCTGCCGATTCTTTGGACGGGTACAGTGGGACATAATCATTCAAACAGGATTGCATGATTTTAGGAAGAGTGCCTTTGGCGTATCGTGTGAATCATGGGAACAGAATTCTGACAGACAGGAGGAAAGAGTATGGGAAAAATAATATTGACAGGCGACAGGCCCACGGGAAGACTGCATGTGGGCCATTATGTGGGATCTCTGCGCAGACGTGTGGAGCTGCAGAACTCCGGGGAGTATGAGAAAATATTTATCATGATCGCCGATGCCCAGGCTCTCACGGATAATTTTGAGAATCCGGAGAAGGTGCGGCAGAATATCATCGAGGTGGCGCTGGACTATCTGTCCTGCGGACTTGATCCGGCGGTATCCACGCTGTTTATCCAGTCCCAGATCCCGGAACTTACGGAATTGACTTTCTACTATATGAACCTGGTAACGGTATCCCGGCTGCAGAGGAATCCCACGGTCAAGGCGGAGATCCAGCTGCGCAATTTTGAGGCCAGCATCCCGGTGGGATTTTTCACTTACCCCATCAGCCAGGCTTCGGATATCACGGCTTTCAAGGCTACTACGGTTCCGGTGGGCGAGGATCAGCTCCCGATGATCGAGCAGACCCGGGAGATCGTCCGCAAATTCAACAGTATCTACGGGGAGGCTCTGGTGGAACCCGACGTGCTGCTGCCGGAGAATGAGGCGTGTATGCGTCTGCCCGGTATCGACGGTAAAGCCAAGATGAGCAAGTCCCTGGGCAACTGCATTTATCTGGCGGATGACCCGGAGGATGTGAGAAAGAAAATCATGAGTATGTATACCGACCCACTGCATCTGATGGTGTCTGATCCCGGCCATCTGGAGGGGAATACGGTGTTCACTTACCTTGATGCTTTCTGCAGACAGGAGCATTTTGAGCGGTATCTGCCGGAGTATGCGAATCTGGATGAGCTGAAAGCCCATTATAAACGGGGCGGCCTCGGCGATGTGAAGGTGAAGAAGTTCCTGAACAAGATCATGCAGGAGACTTTGGAGCCCATCCGCGCCCGCCGCAAAGAGTATGAGAAGGATATCCCGGCAGTGTACGAGATCCTGAGAGCCGGAAGCGCGAAGGCCCGCGAGGAGGCGGCCCGTACGCTGGAAGATGTCAAGACGGCGATGCGGATCAACTATTTTGACGACCAGGAGATGATCCGGGCCCAGGCCGACCGGTATGAGAGAAGCTAAACAGAGTCTTAAGAAATTTTCATAATGTAGGCATGGGGTTTCTGAGACATGTGTGTTACACTTTAACTGTCGGCGGAGAGGTATACCGCCGGGAAGTACGGTGGCAGTCAGGTCCTTTTGGTGTGCCGGAGCTGCTGCAGAACATATATGTGCAAGGAGGAATAGTATGAAGACGATGAAAAAAAATCTGTTGTCCCTGATGGTACTTTTGTCTGCGGTGTTGCTCTTGCCCGGAGCGGTTCATGCCAAGACAAAAACAGAGTCCCTGAACACTTCGGTGAAAGCGTTTGTCAAGGCCGCGAAAGAGATGGACGAGAAACAGCTGAGTAAATACGTGAAGAACTGGGATGAATACAGCCTTGAGAGCGCGAAAAAGATCATGCCAAAGTTTTATCGTGTGGTAAAGAAGAATGCGTCCAAAGTTACTTATAAAGTCGTATCGAAAAAAGTAAAAGGCAATACGGCCACGGTTGTCCTGCAGGTGAAATATCCTAAATATACGAAAGCGATAAACAGGATGGTCAAAGCCCTGAAGAAATACTATGAGAAGAAATACGGTTCCGCGGATATGAATATGGATGTGCCGAACGATCTCAGCGAGGCGGAGATTCAAAAGTTGGTAAATGAGATGATGAGCGAAATGGATGCTGTCTGCGCAAAAGCAGTAAAGGACTGCCCCAAGAGCGGTATGGCAACTAAGAAAATCAAAGTTATTTTTGTGAAAAGCGGCAGCCGTTGGGTAGTGAAAGAAATGCCCAAGTCCCTGGCCAATGCGTTGTTCTGTGATCTGATTGCGAGTTCGGAAAAGGCGGATACCATGACCTTGCTCATGGACTCGAGTGCTTCAAAGGACAGGGTCTATACGCAGGAGTGATTAAAAGGCAGATTCCATGTTTACGATATAAAAGAGAATAAGACCAGTAGATTTGACGGCAGCCCGATGGAGGATCGGGCTGCGTCATTTTTTGCAAATGGTATATGGGCCGTTGGAGGAAAATCTGAAATGAAACTGGATATTTATACGAATGTGCTGAAAACCGAGAAAAATTTCAGATATATATTGACGGCGAATGCTGTGAGCCGTTTTGGGGATTCTCTGGATGCTATCGCCTACAGCTGGATGGTCTATCAGCTGACAGGGTCCATGGCCTGGTTGTCCGTCATACTGGGTGTCAATATGATCCCGACGGTTCTGTTTCAGCCGCTGGCCGGAGCATCCACAGAATATTTTAATAAAAAAAGGATAATTGTAAACTGTGATATTTTCCGGGGAATGACCGTATTGTTCACATGTGTCCTTTTGGCCTCCGGTCTCATGAAACCCTGGCATCTGTTGGTCTTGACATTCTTAAATTCCTCTGTGGAAGCGCTGCGGATCCCCCATGGTCTGGCTGTTTTGCCCCAGATACTGGAGAAGGAACATTATAAGAGTGCCATATCCATGGATCAGGGGACGCGGAGAACCGCCGAATTGGTCGGGATGGGCTGTGCCGGTATCATTGTCGGAGGAATCGGCGTGGGCGGGGCCCTGTTTGTGGACGCTCTGACTTTTCTGGTTTCCGGGTGGCTCCTGTCATGTCTGAAAATACCTGAAAACAGGGATAAAAAGAAACGTTTTCAGGTTAGGACGTATCTGTATTCCCTGAAAGAGGGATTTGCCTATTTCCGTAAAAGCGATCTGGCGATGGTAGTATGTGCCATATGTGTGCTGCAGAATTTATGTACGTTGCCCATAGAGAATCTTCGGGCGGCTTATATAAGCGAATATCTGGGACTGGATGTCATGGCCATGTCTGTGGGGGGTACGGCAGTCACGGTCGGGATGATCCTGGGGGCGTTTTTACTGCCGGTTCTGTCAAAGAAGGTGTCGGAAAAATGGCTGCTGGTCTATGGAGGCGTCCTGATCGGCATGTTCTATTTTCTGTATCTCCTGGTCGGCGTGGTTCCTTTTACAGAAGGAAGGTATGTCTGCTATTTTGTCACGGCCCTGTTTTTCGGTATCCTGAATGCCATGGTGGGCGTTGCGGTTCAGGTCGTATTCGTATCCCGGACGCCGGAGGCATTGGTGGGAAGGATCGGCGGCATATTCAATGCGCTGGCCTGTTCGTCCCTGCCGATCGGTTCATTTGTGCTGGCAGGGCTGACGACGGCATTATCGATAAAAGAATTGTATGTGGTTATGGGATTTTTGACCATGGTGATTTTTATGCTGACAGGACAGTGGAAAGGTATTGCGAATTTGGATGAATAGATACGATCTGTTGATTTTTTTGGAGTTTCCTCTTTGTCTTTTGCGTTCTCAACGATCATACGCACATATCGCTTCGCGTGTGCCTAATTATTAGACTCATTCGCCGTTATGGTGCCCGGAGTGGTGGCTTTCCAAATGGTGGCTTTCCGAAAAATCGTTGTATTCCGGAAAGTAATCGTTTCCCGAATCGTATCCGTTCTCTGCAGGCATAGAAGAATCCGGCACATCGACATAGAGCCCATCCCGGGCGGAGTCGTCTGTATCCGGTATATCTGAGTAGGCCTCGTCCTCAATGGCTTCCTCTGTATCCGGTAATTGGTTTTTTACGGCAGCACCCTCATCCCACAGGCCGGCAGAGGTGGAGTCGGCGGAGGGGTTGGCGGCGCAGACGAAAAGGGCGGCAAAGCAGAGCGCGGCCGAGAGCAGGCCGGCTGCGGGGCGGGGCGGTTTCCAGCCCAGGATGTGCAGGATCCTTTTTTTGATATCGGTTTCCCCGAAGGCCAGGGGGCCGGGAGAAGGAAAATGACGGCGCAGGGCAAAAGAGAGCAGGGCGTCGCTGTAGCCGCCGGAGGTATGCTCATCCTGCTCCAGCACATGTTCGTCACAGCTCATCTCCATATCCTTGCAGAACAGATGGAAAGCGAGCCAGCATAGCGGGTTGAACCAGTGCAGGGACAAGATCAGATAGGCGGCTGTCTTCAGGATATGGTCACAGCGTTTTATGTGGTAATTTTCATGGAGCAGAATATAATGCAGAGTCTGGCTGTCCAGATGGTAGGGGATATAGATTTTCGAATTAGCCAGCCCCAGGATAAAGGGGGACTGTACATATTCCGACTGGAATACGTTGTCTTTCAGGCGGACGGCCGTACGCAATTTTCCTGCGAGACGGATATAGGAGATCAGTCCGCAGGCCGCAAGGGCAGCCGCGCCGATAAGCCACAGGACAGTCCCCGTGATAAGCCATGTCCGGGGGGAGGCAAAAGTCCGGAGAGCGGCGGGAAAAGCAGCCAGGGAGGCTCCATCCGCCGGGGCCGTGGACGGACCGGCGGATATGGACGGGGATATCCCCGGGAGCGCCAGACGGAACAGGCTGGCAGCCGATGAAAAGGATACAGGGCAGCACAGCCGGAATGCCACGACGCTCCATAAAAGATAGGAATACTTTTTTGGCGCTTTTTGCAGCAGGAACCGGACAAGGAGTACGGCTAAAATGCTGTAGCCGGCAGTCAGGCTCATAGAGAGCAGTGACAGGAACAGATCGCTCATAGGGTTGATAGCCTCCTGGAAGTGTGTGGAAACAGTGGCTGTAGACGGTCGGTGGGTGTTAATAAGAGGTCACGGCAGAATGGCCGTAATAGTATTTACCGCTGTGTTTGTGCTTTTTTGTTTTTGTGCAACCGGCTACGGTACACTGACTGTATACCTTGCCGCCGTCTGCGTGGCCATAATAATATATGCCGTTGTGTTTATGCTTTTTCGTCTTTTTGCATCCGTCTACCGTGCACTGGCTATAGGTGATCCTGCAGCTGGAATGGCCGTAGTAAGTTTTGCCGTTGTGCCTGTGCTTTTTCGTCTTTTCACAACCGGCTACCGTGCACTGGCTGTAGGCGCTGCCTGAGCCGCAGTGCCCGTAATAAGTTGTGCCATGATGTTTGTGCTGGCCTGTTTTGTTGCATTTTTGCACGGTGCACTGGCTATAAGTGATGCATGTACCGGCGTGGCCGTAATACTGCCTGCCGCTGTGGGTATGTGTTCCCGTTTTCCGGCAGCCGGACATATTGCATGGATGCTGCGCCGTATAGGATGAGCCGTGGTGGCCGCCGCCGTGGTGTCCGTGGGCAGCCACGGCCACAGGCGCCTGCAAAAGGAGAAGGATGAGGGTGATAAACAACAGATTCTTTTTCATGATACAGTTACCTCCTGTGTTGGTCAATCAGTTTTTTAAGTTCCAGCGCTTCCTGCCCGGAGATGGCCTTCCCGTCAAAAAAGGAAGTGAGAAACTGGGGCAGGGAGCCGCCAAAAGTGTGGTCCACAAAATGCCTGCTGGCAAAAGCCTGTACCTGCTCCTTTGGGATGCATGAGGAGACGATGGTATCCTCGTTTCGTGCCAGTCCTTTTGTACAAAGCTTTTTCAGCGTGGTATAGGTGGTGGATTTCTTCCATCCCAGAAGTTCGGCGCAGTGCTCCACCAGACTGCGGGATGTGAGCGGTTCGTGATCCCAGATGACACACATAAAGCGGTAATCGCTCTCGCATAATTTCAATAACTCCATAAAGTCCCTCCCTGGTCGGTGATTACCGACCGCATATTTAGTCTATAACAACAGACCGGATTTGTCAAGGGGAAAAGAAGTGCGGGATTCTTTACTTGACAGAAATTCTCCCACCCTTTAGAATAAAACACAGGTTTGAATCAAGCCGTCAGACAGGACAGCTTTTTGAAAATGCGATTCTGTCTGGGCGGCTGCTTTTGCGTGAGAAAAATTTTACGGGGTACGACAGATGAAAAACTGGAAAGAGGCGTTTTCTCCGGCTACACTAAATATGGGGCGGGAATTGTATAAGAACGGCAGTGTGACGAATCTGGAGCAGACGGACAAAGGCTATGAGGCGTTTGTACAGGACAGGACAGGCTATACGGTGAAGATCGGCATGAAGGGCGGCGTGGTAAAAAGTATGGTCTGCGGCTGTCCGGTGGCCAGCGGTAAGGGAAACTGCAAGCATATCGCGGCTGTGATTTTTGCCGTGCAGCAGAAGCTCCGTGAGGAGCGGAAAGCCCGTCCGGCAGAAGTGAAGGAGCAGACGGACGGATACAGCTATTTTCAGATGGATGAGCTGCAGAAGAAGCTGGGCCTTACGGCGGCAGATCTCAGGAAAGCAGAGAAACTGGTGGATGGCGGCCTGATCCGGCTGGATTCCGCGGATCTGGGCTATACGGAGTATGAGGATGCGATGATCTGTATAGTCAGAGGTACTTTTCTCAAAAAAAATGTACATTACACGGTGTCCTTCAATGTGACGGCGGATCAGGTGCTCAGCAAGTACTGTGATGTGGCGGGGTGCAAATGCGGCTCCTACAGCTGGTACGGCATGACCGAAAAGACCTGCGAGCATCTGGCAGCGTTGTTTTTACTGTTCAGGAAATACGCGGCCCAAAACCGTCTGGGGGATGCCACGGACAAGGCGGGAATCATGATCATCCGCTCCTTTCAGGATAAGCGGGCCGTGGGCGTGGTGGCCCGGAATGAGTCCTGTGAGCGGCCCCTGCTGGTCCGTCCCCGGGTGGTGCAGAAAGAGGACGGATTCTGGCTGTCTTTCAAAGTGGGTGAGGAAGGAGGGCGGCTCTATCTGATCAAGAGCATGGAAGAATTTACGGAGCTGGTGGCAAATGGCGGCAACGGGCATTATGGAACTACGGCGGTATTTAACCATAGCCTGGAAAATTTTTCTGAGGACAGCAGGAAGTATATTTCATTTATCCAGGAGATCGTCAGTGATGAGCAGGAGTTTATCCGCCGCTATGTGGACAATTATGGCGGATACCGGGGAAAAAACGGAGTCGGCCAGCAGATTCAGCTTTCGGGGCGGCGCCTGGATATTTTTTATGAGTTTTGTGCGGGCGGTGATGCGGAATATGAAAACCGTACCGTAAAACCGGTGAGGAAGGGGGGGCTGACCTGCGCGGAGGGCAATCCCCGGCTGGAGCTGACTATAAGGAAATATGAGAATACCGCGACCCATATCTTTGAGGGGATCAAGGTGTCGGGGGAAATACCGGTATTGCTCCGCGGCCAGCAGCACCGGTATTATCTGGAAAATATGTGCCTGTATCGGCTGGAGAGGGAATTTGTGGAGCATGTGGAGCCGCTCCTGTCCGGCGCCAGATACAATACGCTGTCTTTCAAGGTAGGGCGGCAGAAGCTGGCTGCTTTTTATTATACGATATTGCCGACGCTGCGGGATTATGTGGAAATCCGGGAGGAGGACGCCGGGGTGGTGGAGCAGTACCTGCAGCCCGATGTGCGGTTTGTCTTTTATCTGGACGCGGTGGATCAGGATGCCGTCTGTAGGGCAGTGGCCGTGTACGGGGAGGAGCAGGTGCCGCTGGCCGATCAAAAGAGCGTTCTTCGGGCGGAAGCCTTCCGTGACCAGTACCGGGAGTCGGAGGCCCGTTACACGGTGAGAAAATTTTTTCCTGAACTGGATGAAGAGCATCAGGAGTATCACTGTGGGAAGGATGAGGATGCGGTCTACCGGGTGCTCAGTGAGGGCGTACAGGCGCTGATGGCCATGGGTGAGGTGCAGAGCACGGACCGTTTCAAACGGCTGAATGTGTCCCGGAGGACGAAAGTGACGGTGGGGGTATCCCTGGAGAGCGGCCTTTTGAACCTGGATATCTCATCCGAGGATATTTCTCAGGAAGAACTTCTGGAGGTGTTGGCCAGTTACCGGATGAAACGCCGTTTCCACAGGCTGAAAAACGGAGATTTTCTCTCGTTGGAGGATGACAACCTGGCCATGCTCAGCGAAATGATGGAAGCCCTTCATATGACGCCGAAGGAATTTGTCAAGGGTAAGATGCAGATTCCTGCCTACCGGGCGCTGTATCTGGATCGGATGTTGGAGGAGAACGACCACGTGTACAGCAACCGGGACAGCCGTTTCAAAAAGCTGATCAAGGATTTCAAGGTGGTTTCTGACGCGGATTTTGAGGAGCCGCCCACATTGCAGAAAGTACTGCGTAAGTATCAAAAGACAGGGTTCCGATGGATACGCACTCTGGAGACCTGCCATTTTGGCGGGATTCTGGCCGACGATATGGGCCTTGGCAAGACTTTGCAGATGATCACGGCCCTGCTGTCCCTGAAACTGGAAAATAATCTGAAGACGGCCCTGGTGGTGTGCCCTGCATCCCTGGTGTACAACTGGGGCGAGGAATTTTCCCGCTTTGCCCCGGAGCTTTCAGTATGCCTGGTGACGGGGACCCAGGAGGAGCGCCGGGAAAAGCTGGCGGATTATCAGTCTTATGATGTTCTGGTAACGTCCTATGACCTGCTGAAACGGGATATCGTATCCTACGAGGATATCCGCTTCGGCTATGAGGTCATTGATGAGGCCCAGTATATCAAGAACCATACGACGGCGGCAGCCAAGGCGGTGAAGCTGGTGCACAGCGATACCCGCTTTGCCCTGACCGGCACGCCGATCGAGAACCGCTTGAGCGAGCTGTGGAGTATCTTTGACTATCTGATGCCGGGATTTCTCTACAGGTATGAAACGTTCAAAAAAGAATTTGAGACGCCCATCGTGCGGAGCAATGATGAGAAGGCGGCCGAGCGGCTGCGGAAAATGACGGGCCCCTTTATCATGCGCCGTCTGAAAGGAGATGTGCTTAAAGATCTGCCGGACAAGCTGGAAGAGATCCGTTATGCCCGGTTTGAGGCACAGCAGCAGCGGCTCTACGATGCCCAGGTGGTGCATATGCGCAAGACGCTGGCCGAGCAGGATCCCGAGGAATTCCAGAAGAACAAGCTGGAGATCCTGCGGGAGCTCACCAGACTGCGCCAGATCTGCTGCGATCCGTCCCTGTGCTTTGAGGATTACAAAGGCGGTTCGGCCAAGCTGGCGACCTGCCTGGATCTGGTGGAGAGCGCCGTGGAGGGCGGGCACAAGATCCTGCTGTTTTCCCAGTTTACCACGATGCTGGAGCGGATCCGTCAGGCTTTTGCGGACAGGGGGATCACCTACTATGAGATCACCGGCAGCACGCCCAAGGAGAAACGGCTTTCACTGGTGCGGCAGTTCAATAAAGACCAGGTACAGGTGTTCTTGATCTCCCTGAAAGCCGGAGGTACGGGACTGAACCTGACCGGAGCGGATGTGGTGATCCACTATGATCCCTGGTGGAATGTGGCGGTGCAGAACCAGGCCACGGACCGGGCCCACAGGATCGGGCAGACGAAGGTGGTCTCGGTGTTCAAACTGATCATGAAAAATACCATTGAGGAAAAAATCTGCAAATTGCAGGAGAGCAAGCAGAATCTGGCGGATCAGATTCTGAGCGGGGACGCGGCCAGCATCGGCAGCATGAGCAGGGAGGAACTGCTGGAGCTGCTGATGTAGGGGAGCGTAGGTTTTGTCATTAAATATACTGATATTTCTTCCCGTTTTTAACCAGGAACCCGACCGTTACGGCCAGGGATAAAAGTTCCGAGGCCAACAGTGCCAGCCAGATGCCGTCCAGGCCCAAGAAAACGGGCAGAATCAGAACGCAGACGGACTGGAAGATCAGGGAACGCAGGAAAGAGATGACTGCGGACACGAGGCCGTTGTTTAGTGCGGTGAAGAAGGCGGAGCCGTAGATGTTGAAACCGCACAGCAAAAAGGCAAATGAGTAAATTCTGAAGCCCCGTACAGTCATGGCGTACAGTCCGGCGTCGTAGCCCACGAAAATGTGGGATACGGGGGCGGAGAGCGCCAGGGACAAAAGGGTCATGGCGATGCCGCCGAGCCCCATCAGCGTGAGGCTTTTTCTCAAAAGATTTTTGAGTTCATCCGGGTGGCCGGCGCCGTAGTGGAAGCTGACGATAGGAGCGCTGCCCACGGCGTAACCCAGAAAAATGGCGGCGAATATGAAACTGATATAGGCGATGACGCCGAAAGCGGCCACGCCGTCTTCCCCGGCCAGCCGCAGGAGCTGAAAGTTAAAGAGGATGGTGACGATGGAGGAGGCCACGGAGTTCATGAGCTCCGAAGAGCCGTTGATGCATGTGTTGGCCAGTACGCGCCCGTAATATTTTGTTTTGCAGAAACGCAGCAGGCTGCTGTTTTCCCTGGAAAAGTAGAGCAGGGGAACCGTACCGCCTACGGTCTGGCTTATGGCCGTGGCCAGGGCCGCACCGGCCAGTCCCCAGGAAAAGACAGCCACAAAAAGAGCGTCCAGGACGATATTCGTGCAGCCCGAGGCTACGGTCACGGCCAGCCCCAGCTTTGGTTTTTCCGCCGTCACAAAAAAGCTCTGGAATACGTTTTGCAGCATAAAAAAAGGCATGGCCATCTGCACGATCCGCCCATAGAGGACGCAGTTATCCAATATTTCCCCGGAAGCGCCGAAAAGTACGGCAATGGCGGGCAGGAAAATCTGTCCGGCCAGCGTGATGATGACGCCGCCGATCACAGTCACCCAGATCAGCATGGTAAAATAACGGTTGGCATCCTCCTGTCTCCCCTCTCCCAGTGTCCGGGCTACGATGGCGGTGCCGCCTGTACCGACCATGAATCCCAGGGCTCCCGTGATCATCAGAAGCGGATAAATCAGATTGAGGGCGGCGAAAGGAGTTTTCCCCGCATAGTTGGATACAAACAGTCCGTCCACTACGCTGTAAATGGAGGTAAAGATC
>DPJQ01000263.1:24175-24507 GCA_003542935.1 Lachnospiraceae bacterium
GTAAAGATCATCATGGTGATGGATGGAAATACGAAACGCAGGAGTTTCGAGTAAGTAAAGTGTTCAGATAAACGGATTTTGTTCATGTTTACGGGGCCTCCTTTCTTTTTTTGCGCATATTTACAGGAAATATGCGGTCTGCCCGTCTGAGGGTATGTCCTATGATTAAAACACAAGCAGGAAATATAGTCAAGCATGAGTTCGGATGGGCGGGGGGAATTAAAGATGGAATAAAATAGATGTGTTCCATAGCGAAAAATCGTTAAAATCGAATTGTATTCCTTTATGAACTATGATAAAATCTTTATAAGGACAACCGTGTTGCAGGGTGG
>DPJQ01000106.1 GCA_003542935.1 Lachnospiraceae bacterium
CCGCACCGAGACCGAGACAGACCTCTTTGGTGAGCAGGCGGTTCTCTGCGGCGGCGTTTGCGCGCTGATGCAGGCAGGCTTTGAGACGCTTGTCGAGGCAGGGTACGATCCGAGAAACGCATACTTTGAGTGCATCCATGAGATGAAGCTGATCGTAGACCTGATCTACCAGTCCGGTTTCGCGGGCATGAGATATTCCATCTCCAACACCGCTGAGTACGGCGATTACATCACCGGGCCGAAGATCATCACTGAGGAGACCAAGAAGACCATGAAAAAGATCCTGTCCGATATCCAGGACGGTACCTTTGCCAAGGACTTCCTGCTGGATATGTCCGGCGCCGGTTCCCAGGTGCATTTCCAGGCCATGAGAAAGCTCGCCTCCGAGCATCCCGCCGAGAAGATCGGCGAGGAGATCCGCAAGCTGTACAGCTGGAACGGAGAGGATAAGCTGATCAACAATTAATGGATTCCATATAGAAACATATAGAAAACAGTAGAAGATCTCTGTGCCGCCTGAATGGTACAGGGATCTTTTTGTTGACAATAAAACCTGGTAAAAATATTGACAATAAAACTTGGCAGTGCTAATATGAAAATATGACAATAAAACTTGGTAATCATATTAGGAGGTTTTTATATGTACAAGGAAGAGATATTGGAGAAAAGCAGAGCGGAGAATAGGAATAAGGATATCTATGAGAACGAGGTTTTGAAACAGGCAAGTACAGCTGCAGTCATAGCAATGATGGTTCTTGCAACAATCTTTTTTGTCGTACAGATATTTGTCGGCGGTGGTATAAATTGGGGCGTTTGGGCACTTGTTTTCAGCGCAAATATGACAACATTTTGGGTGAAATATATAAAACTGCGTCGTAAGCATGAACTTGTGATGGCAATCGCTTACACGATATTTGTATCCGCATGCTCTATAGGGCATATCTATGATTTGATTGTGCCATCTACAATCTTATAAGGCGGTGATGATTTGGGAGATAAGCTTATATTAAAAAATCATCTCAAAGAAGTACGGGCAGAGAGGAAGTTATCACAAAGCCAACTGGCAAAAATGGTTGGTGTATCTCGCAACACGATTAGTTCCATTGAAACAGGACAGTTTAACCCAACGGCCAAATTGGCACTGGTACTATGTATCGCATTAGATAAAAAGTTTGAAGAATTATTCTATTTTTAGGAAAGGGGTGGATTCCAGCTTGTATGCGAACAGGATGTTTGTCATGGAGCCAACTCTAAGCCGTTAACTTGTCATTGTCTCCACATTGCTTATATGATACAGTAATAATACAAATCTATTGGAGGTGCAATATGGCCACATTACAAATACGCATTGATGATACAGTTAAAAAGCAGGCGGATGCACTATTTTCCAGTTTAGGGTTAGACACATCGACAACGATCCGTATTTTTTTGTATAAGCGACAGAATATCTGATTATGATATCCCCCAATACCGAATAGAAAAGGAGGGCGCTGGAATGGCAGCAGTGAGGGAAATGGAATACTATACCATTGACGATATTTACAATTTGCCGGACGGGCAAAGGGCAGAACTCATTGATGGTGAATTATATATGATGGCGACGCCGGGCAGAATCCATCAACGTCTTGTTATGGAATTGTCGTTCGTGATAAGGGACTATATTGGGAAAAAAAATGGGGATTGTGAAGTATATCCGTCACCGTTTGCAGTGTTTTTGAATGCTGATCATAGTATTTATCTTGAACCCGATATATCTGTCATTTGTGATAAGAATAAGCTTACAGATGAAGGCTGCCAGGGTGCGCCGGACTGGATTATTGAAATTGTTTCTCCAGGCAGCCGTCAAATGGACTATAATAAAAAACTATTTAAATATCGGAAGGTTGGTGTTAGAGAATACTGGATTGTTGACCCAGGTAAAAACCGTATTATGGTTTATGATTTTGAAGGTGATTCGGTTGAGGAATATTCATTTTCGGATAAAATAAAAGCCGGAATATATGCGGATTTAGAAATTGATTTTTCTGGAATCAGTATGGAATAGTGGAGACTATGATACTATCCATCCTGTTTTTGGCTCTGCCTGGGCGCCGGGAGGCAAAACCAAAAACTTTCCGGACAGCAGCTTCAATTTGATTAGAGATCTTTGTATTCAAAAAAGTCAAAATCCGCGTAGCACCAGGAGAAACGGGAGACCCGTCCGTCAATTTCCAGCCGCAGATAGACCGGCACGTCTTCCGTGGGAATGCGGGAGTTCAGAAATTCGGTCTTTACGCCGTTTTCCAGATGAATGATGGACAGTGCGCTTCTGCCGAGGGCTTCACTGTAGTGTTTCCTGAGATTGATGTAGTTCATATTGTCGTAGTAGAGGATCAGCCCCGCGCTGTGCTGGTGTACCTCGGGAAGAAATTCCATCTTTGTAGTGATCCGCGCGTGGAGGCTGGTGAGCTTTCTGGCCAGAATGCTGACTTTATTTAGGGAGGTGCGGGATTCCTGCCCCCGGATCCTTACATATCCCGGCCGTGCTTTTACATCCGCGAAGGCGGACGGCATCTGCCTGGGGGCATAGAACCAGATCCCCAGCGTATCTTTGTCGAAATCATCGAAGTCCGGGATCTTTGGCAGGGGGCACTCCGGGAGGGCGCTTTCCGGGACTTCCGTTTTTGCCAGATTGCTGCCGTCCGCCATGTGGAGCCACCCGTCCTTTGTCCAGGCCATTTTCTGGATGGCGGTCTCGCGGTCAAGGGTGCAGCGCAGCTCCGGTACGAAAGGGCGCGAAGCGAGGTGTACCATATATGTATGGCTTGAGAAGCTGTACAGGTGCACCACTTCGGAGCTGGTGGAGGCTGTTCTTCTTTTTCACAATCTTTTCCGGGAAGAACCCTGTGCGCTGAACCAGGCGATCGCCTTTAATTGTCTGGAGGAACGGATCACCTATGATGTGCGCCGGAATTCAAAGGTGCAGGATTTCCGGGGCGGCCAGTGTAAAGACTATATTTTTTCACATCTCCATGAGCGAATCCATACTTCAGATATCGCAAAGGCGCTGTATCTGAATGCCAACTATCTGTCCGGGCTGTTTAAAAAGGAGGAGGGGATCACGATCAGTGCATATATCCTGCGTGAAAAAGTGAAGTTGGCAAAAACCATGCTGATGTATTCCCGCTATTCCAATATTGAGATCGCCGGCTACCTGGGTTTCTGTTCCCAGAGCCATCTGGGGGCACAGTTCAAAAAAGAGACCGGTATGACCCTGCACCAGTACCGGGAGCAGTACGGAAAAAGAGAGTTTATCAATGGCAGAATCGACGGAGGCTGACGGGTAAATAAAATCAGACAGGAAAAAGGTAGAAACATCGTCTTAACAGTAGTATGATATACCCGCGAGCACAAATGTTTTTCAGATTTATTGGCGTTCGCGGGCATACACGGGCGATAACGTTGGCAAATCACAACGTTCGCGAGTATAGATTCGATTTGAACGATGTATCAATGCATGTAGGGACAGACAAGGAGGATTACCTATGATCACAAAAGGCAAAGAACTGGAAAACTGGGTGGCGGTGGATACGGCCCACCGCATGGCTGCAGCAGCGAGGACGGCGCCCAAGACCAAGGGGACGGACTACCTGCATACCGCGGTGGTGACGGGGGAGGAGCTGGAGCAGCTGGCTCAGACCATGGAACGGCTGGCGGATGAAAAGGGATACGGTTTCTTTAAACGGGATGCGGACAATCTGCGGGCCAGTGTGGCCGTCGTGCTGATCGGTACGGAGTATCACAGGCAGGGGCTGGGTGACGGCTGTCGGTATTGTAATTTTGAGAACTGCGGGGCCTGTCAGGAGCAGGACGGTGTCTGCTTTTTTAACCCGCTGGACCTGGGCATTGCCATCGGCTCGGCGGTCAGCGTAGCCGCCGACAATCGGGTGGAC
This sequence comes from Lachnospiraceae bacterium, assembly GCA_003542935.1. Lineage (GTDB taxonomy): Bacteria > Bacillota > Clostridia > Lachnospirales > Lachnospiraceae > UBA11957. The sequence continues at coordinate 3,933 of DPJQ01000106.1, forward strand.
AACCGCGTGATGTTTTCCGTGGGACGGGCGGCCCGGGAGATGAAGCTGCTGGGCGAGGAGGTGCGCGCGGTCATCGGTATCCCGGTTTCCGTGTCCAAAAAATCCCCGTATTTCGACAGAAAATAAGAGAAATAATACAAAAAATAAATAATTAAAAAAATTGTTGACAATTTCTGGTGAACCGTGTATACTAGCTTAAGTCGAGGCGAGATAGCTCAGCTGGCTAGA
>DPJQ01000111.1:0-2211 GCA_003542935.1 Lachnospiraceae bacterium
TGGCTACCGTGTGAAAAGTAACAAAAAAAATAGAAAATAAGAAAAAAAATGAAAATAGGGCTTGACATATTGTATTTCATGGAGTACAATATACCTATCAAAACAAAGACAGAGAACGAAGCACACAACAAAGATAGAGGAAATTTATTCCGGGCAGGTGAAGCCGCAGACGTTAGATGGGTTTAGTTCTAAGTAAAAAATGGAGGATGGGCCAATGGTTTGATTGTTTGATTCTTACTTCATTAAAACCACTGCACAGTGTTTACATAGATGTAACGAGAGGAGTTGGTGGTATATGAGCGGGAAAGGGAAATCACCATAGCACATTGAAAACAAAATAAAAGCAAAGGAGGATAACAGAGTGAAACTTCAGATTGACAGTTAAAGAGCTACTTGATCATCGGCTTAGAGATCAGGTAGCTCTTTTTTGTATCATAAATAAGAGATCAGATATATCAGCAGGCCGGATTTTTCGCCGGCCAGATTGTTGTGGGAAAATAAGAAAAAAGGTTCATAAAAAATTATTGCACAATGAGATCACGCATCATTATAGTTGATTCGGAAAAAAGTGCAGAAAATTCAAAATATTTGTGGAAAGTTCAAAAGTTTTTCATTATAATGGGGAATACATATTACATTATAAAGAAAGGTAAGAAACACAATGGAAAAAAAGAGAGGACATTTTACCGGTTCCATCGGATTTGTACTGGCGGCGGCGGGCAGCGCGGTGGGATTAGGTAATATCTGGCGATTCCCCTATCTGGCAGCAAAAGATGGCGGCGGGCTGTTTCTGCTGGTCTATCTGATCTTGGCATTGACTTTTGGCTTTGCGCTGCTGACTACAGAAATAGCCATCGGGCGCAAGACGAAACAGAGTCCGCTGACGGCCTATAAGTATCTGAGTAAAAAATGGGGTTTTCTGGGCATCTTTTCATGCCTGGTGCCGATGATCATCATGCCCTATTACTGTGTAATCGGCGGCTGGGTGGTGAAATATTTTATCGCATTTCTGACCGGACAGGCAGAAGCGGCGGCGGCGGACGGCTATTTTACCGGGTTTATCACCCAGAATGTATCCCCGATTGTTTTTATGGTAATCTTTCTGCTGATGGCGGCGCTGGTGGTATATCTCGGCGTGGATAAAGGTATTGAGAAGTGTTCCCGGGTGCTGATGCCCCTTCTGCTGGTCATGATCATCGGTATTTCTCTGTTTGCGCTGACGGTCAGCCATACGGACGAATCCGGTGTGACCAGAACAGGGCTGGACGGACTGGCTATCTATGTCATCCCCGATTTTACCGGTCTGACAATAGGCAAGCTCCTGCAGGTGATCATGGATGCCCTGGGACAGCTTTTCTTTTCTCTTAGTGTGGCCATGGGCATTATGATTGCCTACGGTTCTTATGTAAAAGATGATACGGATCTGGGGAAATCGATCAACCGGATTGAGTTTTTTGATACGCTGGTGGCATTTTTGGCCGGCCTGATGATTGTTCCGGCCGTGTATATATTCATGGGCCGGGAGGGTATGTCCGCGGGCCCCAGCCTGATGTTTGTAACGTTGCCCAAGATCTTTGCGGCCATGGGCGGCATGGGTATCGTGATCGGCATCATCTTTTTCCTGGTGGTGCTGTTTGCGGCGGTAACGTCGGCCGTATCCATACTGGAGGCCATTGTTTCCAGTTTTATGGATCATTTCCACATTTCCAGGAAAAAGTCCTGTATCTTAAATACGCTAATTTCGCTGGCCCTGGCAGTGGTGGTGTGCCTGGGATACAATGTTCTGTATTTTGAGCTGGAGCTGCCCAACGGTTCGGTGGCGCAGATCCTGGATGTGATGGACTATATCAGTAACAGCATCCTGATGCCGTTGGTTGCCTTTGCTACCTGTATCCTGGTGGGCTGGGTGTTGACGCCCAAGGCTATCATAGAGGAAGTAGAAAAGGGAGGCTGTCGTTTCGGGCGCAAAGGGCTGTATGTATTGATGATCCGCTTTGTGGCTCCGATCATGCTGTTTATTCTGCTTTTACAGTCTTCGGGAATCCTGGGTTGATTTTTTCATAAGATAATATTTTGACGGGCAATGCTGTATTTGAGTGGCAGAGCCCGTTTTTTATATCCAAAAATATCCGGTATTTCTATTTTTACGTAACTTTTAGCCTGTATCTGTTATACTATAGATATTGATAACTGTTCAGTACCAATGTCATT
>DPJQ01000111.1:2490-16102 GCA_003542935.1 Lachnospiraceae bacterium
TCAGTACCAATGTCATTTACTTAAACCCGGACGCTACCATCTGCACCAGATAAGTTCTGTACGGGCTGGGGCAGATGGCAGTTGTGTGATGACCTAAGTTATTGACATTGGTGCTGAACAGCTACAGATATTGTACGAATGCGATTTATATTTTACACCGGAAAGGATGAATGCAAATGAATCATGCGATAACAGGAATAATGATACCCTTCGCGGGTACGACGCTGGGAGCTGCTATGGTTTTCTTTCTGAAAAATGAGATGAGCGCGGGACTTCAGAAAATGTTACTGGGATTTGCCTCGGGAGTGATGATTGCCGCTTCAATTTGGTCCCTTTTAATTCCTTCTATTGACCAGGTAGAGGAGGCGGGTGGTATTGCCTGGATGCCGGCATCAGTGGGGTTTTTGATTGGCATAGCTTTTCTACTACTTTTGGATAGCCTGATTCCCCATATTCATCAGGATACCGAGGAGGCGGAGGGGCTGCCGATAAAGATTCAGAAAAATACTATGCTGTTTCTGGCTGTAACGATCCACAACATTCCCGAGGGGATGGCAGTGGGTGTGGTGTTTGCCGGAATGCTTTCGGGGGATGCGGATATCTCCGTGGCGGCGGCCTTTGCACTGGCTGTGGGAATTGCCATCCAGAATTTCCCCGAGGGAGCCATTGTCTCCATGCCGATGCGAAGCCAGGGTTATTCCTGTACGAAGGCATTTCTCTATGGAGCGGGCTCCGGCGTGGTGGAACCTGCGGCGGCTTTTCTTACCGTGGCGCTGACCGGGATCATGGTACCGATACTGCCTTATCTTTTGGCTTTTGCCGCCGGAGCTATGATCTATGTGGTGGTGGAAGAGCTGATCCCTGAACTGCAAAGCGGAGGGCACTCCAATATCGGCATCATCGGTGTGGCTATGGGTTTTGTGCTGATGATGATCCTGGATGTGGCTTTGGGCTGAGGAAGGAAATACAGATTATGAATGAGAAAAAGAAAGATCCGGAGAAAGACAGTGGATTGAATTTAAAAAGAATTGCCCGTATACACAGCGATTTTCCCACAAAGTTCGGTATTCCCAGGCAGAGCGGACTGGTGCCGGAACTTCGGGCGAAGATTGTGTTTGAACCGGAATACCGCCGCAGAGAGGCCCTGGAGGGATTGGAAGGATATTCCCATATCTGGCTGATCTGGGAATTTTCCGAATCGGCGCGGGAAGGATGGTCTGCTACGGTGCGCCCGCCACGGTTGGGCGGTAATACCCGCAAGGGAGTATTTGCTACCCGCTCCCCTTTCCGCCCTAACGCACTGGGGCTGTCCTGCGTGGAGCTTATCGCCATATCCGAAGAACCGGGGGAGGGTACGGTTCTGTGGGTATCGGGGGCTGATCTCATGGACGGTACGCCGATTTATGATATCAAACCGTATCTGCCTTTTGCCGACGCCCATCCCGGAGCCCGGGCAGGTTTTGCCGGAGAGGTGGAAGGGTATCGCCTGGAGGTGGATTTTCCCCGGCTCCTGCAGTCTGCATTTTCTGATGAACAGGTGCAGGCTCTCATAAAACTGCTGGCCGCAGATCCCCGTCCGGCATACCAGAGAGACCCGGAGCGCATCTATGGGATGCCGTTTGCGGGAAAAGATATACGTTTTCGGGTGGCGGAGGGACGTCTGACAGTGCAGGAGATTGTCGATCTGTAATTTTCCCCTGTTCTGCGACCGTACTTTCTGGTATAATAATACATCAGATGTGGCTGCGAAAAATATGGGCAGTTGTAGCAGTTACCATCAGATCAGCAAGAGCTTCGGCCTGCGCTGAACAACTGCGAGGAAATACACTATGGACTATATCGTATTTGATCTGGAGTGGAACCAGTGCCCTTACGGCAAAGAGAGAGAAAATGATAAGCTCCCTTTTGAGATTATCGAAATCGGCGCCATCAAGCTCAATAAGCAGATGGAGACGGTGGATCAGTATCAGTGTCTGATTCAGCCCGTCGTGTATAAAAAACTGCATTATCGCACCCAGGAGATTATCGGTCTGGATATGAAGACACTGGAGCAGGGGACGCCGTTTTACAAAGCAGTCCGGGGTTTTTTGAAATGGTGCGGTGAAGATTACAGATTCTGTACCTGGGGAACCATGGATCTGAGCGAACTGCAGAGAAATATGAGATATTACGGACTTTTAGGGCTGCTGCCGGGGCCGATAAAGTATTATGATGTACAGAAGCTGTTCAGCCGTTCTTTCGAGGACGGGGTGAGCCGCAGATCTCTGGAATACGGGGTGGATTATCTGGGCATCCAAAAACTGGCGAATTTTCACAGGGCCCTGGCGGATGCCTGGTATACTGCGGAGATATTGAAACGGGTGGACAGCCATGTGAGAGATACTTACTATTCTATCGACTGCTATCAGAGTCCCCGGCAGCGCTCGGAGGAAATCCATGTGGTCTATGAAGATTATTCCAAATATGTGTCCCGGGAATTTCCTTCGAAAGAGGAAGCCATGATGGACAGGGAGGTAGTCAGCAGCCGCTGTATTTACTGCAACCGGAGTTCTCACAAAAAGATTCGCTGGTTTTCTATAAATTCGAGAAACTATTATTGTCTGGCACGATGCCCGGAACATGGACTTTTCAAGGGAAAAATCCGGATGCGTCGAAATGATAATGATAATTTCTATGTGGTCAAGACCATCAAGGCGGTGAATGAGGACGGTGCGATGCAGGTTCGCGAAAAGCAGCGCATGATGCGTCTGCGGCGGAGACGGAAACGGGCTCATGAGGCTATGGGGCGGTAAGGGCCGGGAATACAGGTAAAATAACAGGTAACTGTGAAAGTACTGAACAGTTACAATAACAGAATAAAAAATGTGAAAACAGCTGAAACTTTTTCGGCTGTTTTTTTATCTAATATTAAAGAAAGGTTGAAGTAAAAAACGTCTTTCCCTCGTTATTATCATATAGAAAAAGGAAAATCAGAGTAAAGGAGGCGGCAGCTGTATGGTGTGTTCAAGGATGAGAATGGCAGGTCGGTATCTGTGGATGGCCAGCGTGGCGTTGGCGTTTATCCTGCCGACGATATGGCTGCTGCCGGTTATGCAGATGTCCCGTAGGGGATTGCCCCAGGCGGAGGAGATCCGGTACGTGAAGGTGCTGGACGGGAGCACGGGGAAAAGATTTACCGTCCGAAATACGGAGCAGATTCGGATGATTCTCGGATGCCTGCCCGGAAAAGCAGGGATGGGAAAGAGTATGTCGGGCAACGGCTTTTTACTGGAATTTGTATACAGAGGCGGCCGGGGAGTGATGCGGTATGCGTTGGACGCCTCCCTGTCACTCCGGCACATGAAGAACCGCAGATACTGTGAAGAATATCTGCGGCATCTGGAAATTTAGGAATACAAAAAAATCCGCTGCTGTGCAGAATAGGTCTTTGCTGCACAACAGCGGATTTCGTTATGTCTACAGTTTCCTTCCGAGCATTTCCGGATTCGTAGCATAGGTGAGGGCAGTGTCGCGGCTGATTAATTTCTGTTTGTATAAAGAGAGCAGGCTGCTGTCCATGGAGATCATATCCTCCTTTGTGGAAGAGTAGATCAGGCCGTCGATCTGGTGGACTTTATTATCCCGGATCATATTGCGGATAGCGGGAGTCACAGTCATGATCTCAAAAGCCGGAACCATCCTGCCATCCACAGTGGGTACGAGCTGCTGAGACACCACAGCGGACAGAACAGTGGAGAGTTGTACGCCGATCTGAGTCTGCTGATTCGCCGGAAATACGTCTATGATACGGTCGATCGTGTTGGCAGCTCCGATGGTGTGAAGGGTGGATAAAAGCAGATGGCCCGTCTCGGCTGCAGTCATGGCTACATTGATCGTCTCATAATCCCTCATCTCTCCTAAAAGGATGACGTCGGGGCTTTGGCGCAGAGCGGCGCGCAGGGCATTGACGTAGCTTTCCGTATCCACATTGATTTCGCGCTGGCTCACGATACTCTGAGAATGCCTGTGCAGGTACTCTATAGGATCTTCCAGTGTGATGATATGTTTCTGCTGATGCTGGTTTATCTGGTCAATGACACAGGCCAGAGTAGTCGATTTGCCGCTGCCTGCAGGGCCGGTGACCAGAACCATACCTTTTCCCTGATCGCCCAGGTGGAGCACATATTCCGGGATCCCCAGCTCTTTGTAGTCCGGCAGATCGAAGGAAATGATGCGGATGACAGCAGAGAGGGCGCCCCTCTGTTTGTAAGCGCTGACACGGAACCGGGAAAGTCCTTTGATGGCGAAAGAGAAATCGTCATCCCCCGTCTGGGACAGGATACTCAGGCTGCGGTTGTCGGCGGCCTCGTAGATCTCCGTGAGGAATCCCTCCGTATCACTGGGAAACAACTTCTCTTCTGATATATGGTGGATCGTCCCGTTTTTACGGAAAGAAACGGGAAGTCCGGCGACAATAAATACATCTGAGGCCTGTTCCCCGATGGCACGGTTCAGCAGTTCACTTAAGTTCATAGTACAGACTCCTCTCTATTTTATGATAGGCGCAAGCTCAAGCGTATCGTTCAATTCCCAGGCGCGGGTATTGATTGTCTGCCATGTCTTTATGTCATAATAAGTTTCCTTTTCTTCATAATTGGTTATACCCAGTATCACCTGCAGGGCCTGTGTGCCGCCTGCGGGAACCTGATATGAGATGGTAGTCTCCTCATTTTCGGTCTGGCAGGAGAGGGCGATTCCGTTCACCTCAGCACCGTTCAGGGCAGTTGTCACTGCCTGTATGTAGGCCGCAGAATTCTCTGAATCCGCTGCCGTCTGTGCCAGGGTGCGGTCGACCTCTGCTAAGATTTCTTCTGCTTTGGAGGCAGCCTCATAGTATACGCTTCGGTGTTCGGCCAGTCTTTGGCTGAAAGAGTAATCGTTTTGGGCGCTGGACAGGGAAAGGATGGCAAAAGTGGCCAGACACAGAATCAGAAAAATCACCAGGAGGGATGAAGAGCCGATATTTACGAAAGAAGATTGTTGTTTATCTCGTTTCATTTCCTGTCCTCCCTGCAATGTGATGCCGGATATCCAGCTCGTAAACCGTGTCCGTTTGCCCGGTATCTTCCGGGGCGCATGACTGCATCTGCATGGCGGCGTCCAGCATATTTCCGTCTGTAGTAAGCTGTAAAACCAGAATATAGGCGCTGCTTTCCTCCCCACAGGGTAAAAAGGCGTCGTCATAGTAAATCCTGATTTCTCCAACTCGGGTATCGTTCGCTTCTGCGGACTCTTTTGCTTCAGGATAGATCCCGTCGGGATAAAGGCTCTGCAGCAGCGCGACGGCTTCCGGGATACTGTCAGAGGCACAGACTGTCTCGGCAACACCGGAGCACTCGATGACTGCGTGGCTCAGGGCATCCGAATCCCGGCTCAGGAGATGGGAGCGGACAAAAAACTGCACACAGATTGCACTGGCAGCCGAAAAAAACAAAATAGCAAGTATTAATTCCATCAGAAATAAGCTGGAAGCTCTGGCTCTGCTTTTTCGTATCATAATGAAATAGGGTCCTTTCCTGATAACTGCGCGGCAGGTCTGCACATTTACTGTGCCACGCTCCGGATTGCGATGAGAGCGGAAGCCCGGCGATCCATACTGTCTGTGCAGTCAAATTTCAGAAGATCATCCGTGATCTGTTCTATGGAGAAATCGTGGATCTCAAGCAGGGAATTTCCGTCAGAGGCCTTTGCGTAAGTCCCGTCCCGGACGAAAAGCTCCCGCAGAGAGCCGTCAAAAGCATAGATATAGGTGCGATAGATCTTTTCTCTGTAAGTTTGCTCTATGATCAGCGCTTCGCAACCCTCGAATTCTCCGGGATAGATCCGGCCTCCTTCGTCGGACTGGTGGATTTTCTCACTGATATAGGATAATCCCGTCCGTGAGGTATAGTTTCGCGAAGAATTTTCTGTGGTGGATCGGTAGATTCTGGCTGCAAGGAGAATCAGTGTCAGCGCGGACAGAGCAAATACGAAAAACAATGCCACCGGAAACAGAAAATCGATCATATGTCTGCGTTTGGTACGGAACGACATCACTGGCCCCTCCTTTCCATCACCGTGATATCCGGCAGAATATTGGGGGCTGTGGCCCGGTAATCCACGAAAAATAAGTTTTCATCGTACATAAGCCCGTAATGTTCTTTCAGGTAATCAAGGCTCTCCGGATAGGTACCCTCTACCGTGTAACAGTAGGTAACACCGCGCATGAGGGCATTTTCCAGGCTCTCCTGCTGCCGCCTGCGGGTATCGGCGGAAAAAAAAGAGATTCCCTGAAAAAACAAAACAAAGATAAACAAAAAGATACATACGGAAAACAGAAATTTTGAAATATGGCGTGGCTCCCGCTGATATTGAAAACGACCCATAACAATGTTTCCTCCATTTACTCAGATGCCGGATAGGATCCCCACAAGTGGCAGCGCCATGGACGGATCAGATACCGGACATGATCCCCATAAGCGGCAGCATCACCGACAGCAGGATCACTCCCACAATCAGGGACAGCAGGATCACCAGCGTAGGCTCCAATACCGCCAGCATGTTGTTCATGCGGGTGTCGATATCATCCTGGCAGAGGTCAGCAATCTGTTCCATTACCTGGTCCATGGAACCGGTTTTGGCGCCGATGGACGCCATACGTGCATAAACACCCGTAAACATGCCCGAGGAAAACAATGCCTGGGAGATATCTTCCCCTTGATTGACCGCTTCCTGGCAACGGCTGATCTTTTCCTGAAATACAGGATCGTCGTTCAAGGCCGTCACAAGCTCCATGCTGCGCTCCGGATTCAGGCCGCTGCTCAGGGTCAGAGCCATACCGCTGGCAAAACGGCAGGCGGCGGTATTCTCATAAATGGTTCGGATCGGTTTTAACCGATATCCCAGAGAGCGGAACATCTTTTTACCGGATGCGGTACGTGTACCAAAGATGGCAAAGCCTGCCAGAACCAGCAAAAGAACGATAAACACAGCGGAATAACGGCTGATGGCAGTTCCCGCCTGCATCAGAGCCCGGGAAAAGCCGGTCAGCTCCGAACCGAGCTGGATGAATACCTGATTAAAGATTGGCAGAACCTTTACCAACAGAACGACAATGACGGCTGCCATCATACCGGTCATAATCAGAGGATATGTAATAGAGCCGCGGATACTCCTGCGGATGGATTCCTCGCGCTCATAGTGATTTTTCAGGGCTTCCATGACTTCGTCCAAAGTACCTGTCTCTTCCCCGATCTGAACCATATGCAGCATGTAAGCGGGACAGATCCCGGCCTTTTCCAGGGAAAGGTACAGGCTTCCAGTCTCCTGCATCTCGGAAAGAAGAGCTTCCAGTACCTCCTTTTCTTCAGGGGACGCCGCATCCTCCAGCATGATAGACAGCCCTTCTATGGCAGAGATCCCGGCCCGCAGGACCAGGGCAGTCTGCCCACAGAAAGAAGACAACTCCGTATTGGAAAATGGTTTCATAACCGACCTCCGTTTCATGAAAGTAGTGTTGTATAAAATATTCAGTAGAAAAATTTCTCTGTGTAATTGTCGCCGTCACCGATATACATCTTTACGGACTCTTTATTATTATTGGCTGCCAGCGTCGGGTCCATCAGAGACCAGCTTTTTCCGTCAAACTCGATGATAGAGTCCACCCATCCGATTTCTTTCAGATAAACACTGATCCAGGCGTGATAGGCCTCACCGGAATAGCCTACCACCAGCCGGGTGGGAACTCCCTGACACCGCAGCAAAACAGCCATCAGCGAGGCGTAATCAAAGCAGATGCCCTTTCCTGTCTCCATAGTACGGGTAGAGTCCGGCAGGTAACCGGCCGTGACTGTAGCGGCCAATTCTTCGTCGTACGTAATATTCTCCGTTACATAATGGTACACCTGTTCCACATAATCCAGATCATTGGAAGAATTGCCGGACAATTTTGCACCGTAGGCGACAGCTTTGTCCCCGGGGGCATACCATACGTATTGATTGGGATACAAAAAGGGTAGAAATTCATCTCGGATCTGAGCTTCAATATCCTGGGAAAAGATCAACGCATACAGACCATCCCGGGCGGGTTCATAGATTTCCAGGTGATAAGCGCCGTCGCCTCCTGACAGAGGAAACGTCTCATAATCACCCGGTGAAAGTATATAGCTGTAGACGGAACCGTCAGGAACCGTAAACTGCAGCCTTGCCAGCTCCAGATCCCCCTGGTAACGCACCATTACATACCCTTCGGAAATGTTGGACGCATCTATGGAAACGGTGTCGTCTTCATAAACCGTAGTTCCCGAGGCCTCCGGAACCAGGCATTCCTGCAGAGTAGTCCGTTGTTCCGCTGTATGGTTTTCACTCTCGGAAGCCGCGGCGGAAGTATTAGCGGTAGCTGCGGCAGAAGCACTGCCGGAAGCCGCGGCAGAGACTTTGCCGGAGGTACTGGAAGAAGCGTTGCCGGAAGCTGCGCCGGAAGTCTGGCTGGAACAGCCGCCGAAGAAGACCGGAGCAAAAAATATAAGAAATACACAGAGAAAAGATCGCCATCTGTGCATGGGAAACCTCCTCTCACCGGAACAGGCCGGCAGATATATGATGAAAAACAATCTTTCCTGATTATATTATAATCAAAAACCGCCGGATTGCAATACTTTTGATGGTCTTCAACCATATCCAAAAGCACATGAAATCCAAGCGGCTTTAACTGGACTGTAGGATTTTCTATTCAAATTTCCTGTCATAGAGCAAGGCGGCGATCAGAACCACGAAGCAGGAGCCCGCATTGTGCACCAGGGCGCCGGTGGTGGGAGTCAGAATGCCCAACACGGAGCAGGTCACGGCAACAAAATTGATGCACATGGACAGGGTGATGCTGAGACGGATGGTGAATGCCGTGGCGTTGGACAGCCGTTTCAGATATGGGATTTTGGACAGGTCGTCGCCCATCAGGGCAATGTCCGCCGCTTCCACTGCGATATCGCTCCCCATGGCTCCCATGGCGGCCCCCACCTGGGCGGTTTTCAGGGCGGGGGCATCGTTTACGCCGTCGCCGATCATGCATACGCAGTGCCCTTCTGCCTGTAAGCTTTGGATACTGTCCACTTTGCCTTCGGGCAGCAGCTCGGCCTTCACAGCCCGGATTCCGGCCTGGGCGGCAAAATAATCCGCTGTTTTTTGGTTGTCACCCGTCAAAAGCACCACGTTCGTATTCATGGCGAGAAGCTGCCCGGTCATGGCTTTGGCCTCCGGCCGCAGCACGTCAGACAGGGCGATCAGGCCGATGCAGCGGTTTTCATCGGCGACAAGGACAGAGGCTTTTCCCTGGGACTGCAGGCGGTTCAGAGTCTCTCTGGCATCCGTGGGGAGAGGGATGCCGTTTTGTACTATGTATTTTTCACTGCCCAGGTACAGGGTTTTTCCCTGTACATCGGCGGAGATCCCTTTTCCGCTGTGCATCCGGAAGGCGGATATCTTCTGTAAAACGATATTTTCTTTTCCTGCGTGTTCCGTGATGGCTTTTCCCAGGGGGTGTTCGCTCCTCGCCTCGGCAGAGGCGGCCAGGGTGAGCAGCCCTTTTTTATCTATGGTGTCATCAAAAGACAGAATATCGCTCACCTCCGGTCTTCCGTAGGTGAGGGTACCCGTTTTATCAAAGGCTATGGTATCTACTTTACCCATTTTCTCCAGAGCTTCTCCGGACTTAATGATGACACCGTGCTTTGTGGCCTGGCCGATGGCCGCCATGATGGCGGTGGGGGTGGCCAATACCAGGGCACAGGGACAGAAGACCACCAACACCGTCACGGCCCGGATGATGTCCCGGGTGACAAGGCCTGCGGCGATGGCGATGATCAGGGCTACGGGCACGAGCAGGCTGGCCGCCCGGTCGGCGATCCTCTGCATGGGAGCCCGTTTGTTTTCTGCGTCCTGTACCATTTGGATCAATTTCTGCAGAGAGCTGTCCTGTCCCGCCCGGGTCACTTTTATGTCCATGGAGCCGAAGCAGTTCATGGTTCCGCAGAACACTTTATCCCCGGGAATCTTGTCTACGGGCAGGGATTCTCCGGTCATGACAGACTGATCCACCGAAGTTTCTCCGTTCAGAATAATTCCGTCGGCGGGGACAGTCTCCCCCGGCAGTATCCGCAGGATATCGTCACATTGAATCCTGTCCGCAGGGATCATCTTTTCTTCTGTACCTGTGATTTTACGCCCTTTGAGGGGTGCCAGGCCGATCAGTTTCTTCAGGCCTTTTTTTGCCCTGTCTGTGGTCATATCTTCAAGGATGGCCCCGATTTCCATGATAAACACCACTTCCCCCGCGGCAAACAGATCTCCGATGGCAATGGCGGCGGCCATGGCGATACAGATCAGCAGGGCAGAGGATATCTTGCTGATACCCTTGTTGTAAATGATCCTCCATATGGCCAGGTACAGCAGGGGGATCCCGCAGATGATCACGGTGATCCACGCCGGGTCTGCAGGCAGGATCAGCCCTGTCCGCGGAAGGATGAAGCTTAAGACGAGAAAAACCCCGCCTGTGATAGTCATCGGTAATCCTGCCAGAAAATCATTGATACGTTTGATCATAGCCACCTCTCCCGTTGACAGCTCCTCTGACAAGCTGTACAATCTATTCATTACAAAACACTTTGTCCAGTATCTATTGTAGCATTCTGAAAAAACAGTGCAAGAAATAAAAAAACAGATATGTCCAATACGGGACATTTCGGGGAAAATGTACAGGAGCGAAGCAATGTCAGTAACTTAAGCTCGGACGCTGCCGTATGTTACTGACATTGGCAGTGAAATATTCCATTATTAAAAAAATTTTCAATGGTTGGAGTTTCCTTGACGATTGTAGCAGGAGGTTTTATGGACAGAAGGCAGCAAAAGACGCGGCAGGCCATATTTCAGGCGTTTGGCAGTCTGCTGGAGAGGAAAAATTTTGGGGATATCACGGTACAGGAGATCATAGACGAAGCGAATGTGGGAAGGAGTACTTTCTATACTCATTTTGAGACGAAGGATGAGCTTTTGAAAGCGATGTGTACGGAAATTTTTCAACATGTGTTTTCGGAAAATTTAAAACAGGAGAGTAACCATGATTTTTCCCATGCCGGACATGATTTTGAGAAGGAGATTACCCATGTGCTGTATCACCTGCAGGAGAACAGAAAGAATCTGAGAGGGCTTTTTTCCTGCGAGAGCGGCGATATTTTTATGGGCTATTTGAAAGATTATCTGCGGGAGATGTTTCTCCCGCAGATCGACGGGCTGCACTGCCGTGCGCCTGCAGATTATGTGCTGAACCATGCGGTGTGCAGTTTTTCCGAGACAGTGAAGTGGTGGATCGTGGGGCATGAACAGTACAGCCCGGAGCAGGTGGCGGAGTTTTTTATGGAATGTGTAAGTTACAGCCGCTTTTCATAATTGCCGATCACCATACTTCCCTCGGTGATGGAGACGAAGGCCTGAGGATCGATCTCCCGGACGATCTGTTTGATCCGGTTCACCTCGTATTTGGAGGCGATGATGTAGAGGACATGCTCCTTTTCATGGGTGTAGGCACCTTCGCCGTCCCAGCAGGTGACGCCTCTTTTCAGCTGCCGCATGATCTCCGAGGCGATGCCTTTCTTTTTGCTGATGATCAGTACGCTCACATTAATATTCTGAATATGGATCTTGTCGGTGGTGAGGCTGGCCGTCGTGGCAAAGATCAGAGAGTAGATGACGATCTCCAGATCGAACAGGGCCAGACAGACGGCGTAGATCGCGGCATTGATCAGGATGGTAATCTTGCCCACGCTCATATTTTTATATATTTTGGAGCAGATAAGGCCCACGATCTCCAACCCGCCGCTGCAGGCATGGCCCCGCAGTACCAGACCGCTGCCGGTGCCGCAGACGATACCGCCCACGATACAGGCGGTCAGATAATCGTCGATAATCGGCGTCTTCGGGATCGGCAGAAACAGCATCATGGCGGACTGGAGGGCCACCATGGTCAGAGTTTTGACGGTAAAGCGTTTGCCCAGTACGCGATAGCCCGCATATAAAAGCGGGATATTCAGGATGAAATAGATGATACTGGCGATGTTGACGGTTCTGAGAAATTCCAGATGTAAAATATTGATAAAGAGGTAGGAGAGCAGCTGGGCAATACCCAGCGGGCCGCCGCTGAACAGGTTCATCGGTACGATGAAGGTGTTGAAGCCGAAGGCGTAGATCAGGCTGCCCCCAAGGATGTAGGTGAGTTGTATGCTGCGCTCCTGTATGTTCTTGTTCATGTCTTTCTTGTATACTCCCTGTGTAAATTATTTTTGGGCCAGGATCGGATGCCCGGTTACAGTTCAGTCGGTAGACAGACTGTAACGGAATCTGCCCATTTGAAGTTTGCCTGCGGCGGGCTATCCGGATCTGAGCCGTCCGATCAGCTCCGGTACGATCTCATAGAGATCGCCGCATATGGCGGTGTGGGCGGCACGGAAGATTTCAGCCTCCGGGTCGCTGTTTACGGCCAGGATCTGCTGTGCCTGACGGATACCGGCCCGGAACTGCAGAGAGCCGGAGATGCCGAAGGTGATTAGCTTCCGGGGCCGGACACTGTGGCCGGACAGGCCGATCTGGGACTCCGGGGGCAAAAAGCCCCGCTCCACCAGCACGCGGCTTCCTGCCAGTCCGGCTCCGAGAAGGGAGGCCAGTTCCCGGAACATCTCCAGGTCTTCCCTGTCCCTCACCCCTCCGCCGACGGCCAGCAGAAGGCGGCAGGTGTCGATCCCTTCTGCGTCTTCTGCCGGCCGGGTTTCCAGAAGCCGTATGGCGGACGTCTGTATCATGTTTTTACAGAGAATCCATTCCGGGGGAGGGCAGTGCGCTGTCCGCCTGGCCGGGGACATTACGCCGGGCCGGACGGTGGCGATCTGGGGACGTCTGTCCGGTGTGAGGATATGGGCCATGATATTGCCGCCGAAGGCGGGCCTCGTCTGGATCAGACGGTTTTCGGTATCCAGCCCAAGCTCCGTGCAGTCGGCAGTGATCCCGGTACGGAATTCTGCCGCCACGCGGGGGGCCAGAGAACGGCCCTCGGGGGTACCGCCCACCAGAAGAATATCCGGTTCCTCCCGCCGGACGGTCTCCGCCAGCAGGCCGGCGTAGCGGTCGGCCCGGAATCCCCCGGCATCCTGCCAGATATAGACGCGGGAGAGCCCATAGGAGGAGAGCTCGGCCCTGCAGTTTTCAGTTCGGTCATCGATCAGGGCCAGGCTGTATTCCAGACTGCTTGCCCCGGAAATTTCCCGGGCTAAATCCTGGCTTTTCCCGATCAGTTCCCGTGTCACGGACGAGAGGCTCTCCCCATCCGTCTCCCCGTAAATCAGAATGCGCGTTTGTCTCATAATACCCCTCCCTTCGCCGGCTCGTCGAGCCATCCCAGGATACATGCGGCGGCTTCTTTTCCGTTCATGGAGACTGCCGTTGCCTGTTCCGGTTCCCGGGGAGAAAAAATCTTTACCACCCTGGTGCCGGAACCCTGCCTCCCGTAACGGGCGGGATCCCGGTCGGGGAGATCCTGCAGAGTGAGAATCTC
>DPJQ01000111.1:16392-25708 GCA_003542935.1 Lachnospiraceae bacterium
AGTGAGAATCTCCGGCTGCTTTTTTTTGGCGGCGATTTTTGCCCGAAGGCCCGGTATGCGGGGCACGGCCAGTTCCCGTTCCACCGTCAGCAGGCAGGGGAAATCCACCCGGCAGAGGGTGTGGCCTTTTGCCGTCAGAGCGGTGACCGTGCAGCCGTCCGGAGTGGCCGCGTGGATACGGGAGACCCAGTAGATACTGGGAATATCCAGAAACCGGGCCATGGCGCCGCCCACCTGGGCGGTGTCCCCGTCGCTGGTCTGCCGGCCGCAGAGGATCAGGTCAAAGGGCCCTCTGGCCGTAATGGCCTGGGCCAGAGTGTAGGCGGTGGCTACGGCGTCTGCCCCGGCAAATTCCGGGCCGGTGAGAAGCACAGACCTGTCGGTGCCCATGGCAAAGGCCTCCAAAAGAAGGCTTTTTGCGCTTTCCGGCCCCATGGAAAAGACGGTGACCGTACCGCCCTGCTCCTCTTTAAGCCGCAGGGCCGCTTCCAGGGCGGTGAGATCGTACACATTGATGACGGGCGGGATATCCTTTCGGATCAGCGTGCCCATCCCCTCGTCCATTTTCCCTTCGTTCAGTGCGGGCACCTGCTTCATGCACACGGCTATCTGTAACATCATGCTTTCCTCGTTTACAGGGTATGGCATCCGTGGCCGGCCGCCATACGACAATAATTTTATGCCCGGTAGATTATATATCGGGCGGCGTCAGTTTTCCAGAGTTTTTTTCGTAATATGCCGGCGGGATCCCACTCGGCTGTCAGGGCATGGAAAGTCTCCTGCTTTTCTTCCGGCACTAACTCTCCAAGCAGGCTTTCGGCCAGTTTTCCGACACCGTATTCCCCTGCCGTCATGCCGCCCAGGGTCCGGCACTCCCGGGCCCAGTCTCTCAGCAGTTCTTTACAGGCCTCGTATTCCCCGGCATTTTCCGGCATCAGGTTCGCATACGGGCTGCCGGTTCCCGCGTGGCCATAGATATAACACGGTACGTTTATGCGTTCGGCTCCTTTTCGGTAACGGGCCAGGGTGTCCGCAAAGGATTCCGTCGGGAAATCCATATCCGCAGCCAGCTTTGTCATGGCCGGGAAGGTGCGTTTGATTTCGTCAATGCGGGCATTGACTAATTCGGAGGCGGCTCCCCGGAAATGCTCCAGCCGCCTGGCTTCGGCTTCGCCGGACACGGCCCAGGTGTCCTCGTCCATGCAGCCGCAGTCGGCGGACAGCTCCAACAGTTCTCCCGCCAGCTCCTCCACCCCGTCCTCGGAACCGTGCAATTCCATATAGACAGCTCCGGCCGGGTTTGAGGGGAATTCAGGCAGGTCTTGAAGTTTGGCCACAGAGTCCCTGCCTGCCCCGATCAGCGCCAGCACGGGGCCGTCCAGATATTCCAGGGCTGCCACGAAAGCAGTGTCCTCCCGGTGGGCTCCGGCGATACTCCTGGCACCCTCCACAAAACGGGCGGCAGTTTCCTCTGTCTTCAGGAAAAAACAGATGGCCCACAGGCTTTCCGGACGGGGGATCAGTGTGAGTTCCAGGGCCGTGATGACGCCCCCGGCCCCCTCGCCGCCGACGATCCGGCCAAACAGCCCGGGTTCCTCCCGGGCCGACACGGTTTTTCTGCGCCCGTCCGCCGCCAGGAAGCGCACCGAGGCGATATTGGCCCGGGCATCGCCGTAGTGGTAGGAACAGATCCCCCGGGAGTTGTTGGCGGCGATACCGCCCACGGAGGCCGTCTCGGCGGTGGGCCAGGCGGGCCAGAACAGGCGGTCTTTCCCGGCCAGGCGGCGGATCTCTTTTTTCAGATCCAGAACCGTGAGGCCGGGTTCCACGGTCAGCAGGGCGCCGGTTTCGGTTTTTTGATAATCAAGGATTTTCGTCATGCGGCTTAAGTTCATGACATGGCCGCCCCAGGGAACGGCGCCCCCGGTCACGCCGGTCAGGCCGCCCTGGAGAGTGACTGGGATCTTCGACGCAGCCATATGGGCCAGTATTTCGGCGGCCTCATCCTCTGTTTCCGGAAAAGAGATGCTGTCGCAGCGGCCGGTGAGCCGGGATTCATCCCCGGTATATTGTCGGTATTTCTCTTCCATCTGATAAATTTTCATAGCAAACTCCTGTCCTGTCTGATCAGCCGGATCAGCTCCGGCAGGATCTCTTTATAGTCCCCCTGGACGACGGCGTCCGCGTGGCCCATGATGGGAGCCTCCGGGTCGGTGTTGATGGCGATAATGGCGCCGCTTTTTTCAATGCCGGCAAAAAATGCGGCTGCGCCCGAGACGCCGGCTGCAATGCACAGCTCGGGGGCGGCCAAAGTCCCCGATATGCCGATCATGGAGGACAGAGGAGCCCAGCCACCCATGGCGGCGGGTTTGCTCACGCCAAAGCCTGCGCCCATACACGCTGCCAGCTCCTGCAGGCAGGCAAGCCCCTCCGGTCCTCCGGCCCCGTTTCCCCCGGCCACCAGGAGTTTCGCCGTCTCAAGGCTGTCCCCATCGCCGTCCTCCTGAAAAATAATTTCTTTTTCGGTATCTTCATCCTCCAGAACAATCATTTCCGGAGTGGACGGGCCGTTTTCTGTCTCCCCGTCCGTCGGCAATCCCTTCGCCAGGGCGGCAAAACAGGGCAGTTTTTCTGCCAGGAACCGGGCCTCCATATGATGGGAGTATACTCTTTTACGGAGAAACAGTTTTTCATTTTTTTCTTCCGCGGCACAGACGCCGATACAGGCGCTGCCGCCGCACCGGCCGTACAGGCGGGCGGCCAGTCCCGCGGAATCGGGGTCGTCCCCGAAGATATACAGTCCGTCCGACGCCGTATCCCGGGCCAGCAGGCCAAGGATCGGTTCCGGATCATAAATCTTTTTGACAATGGCCGTCACCCGGCTCCAGGGAATGCGTCCGGCCAGCCCGGACGCCGTAGCCTCATCAGGACAGAGGAGCAGGCACCGCTCCGGTACCTCCCCGGGCCAGGAGCTCTTAAAAAAAGCCGTCGCCCGGGAGACGGAGGCCGAGGCACCGGCGCCGTAGCCGTTTAAGATCAGAAATTTTCTCATTGCCCTTCCTCCAGCGCTTTTCTGATATATTCTGTGTAGAGTTTCTCTGCGATCTCCTCCGGTGTGGCCCCAGTGATCCGCCGCGTGGCCCTTTTCAGGGAGACCGGCTCCAGATCCATGAGCCCAAGGCCGGTATATTCGCCCGCGGAATCTTCGGTAAGTCCCAAATCCCCGTATGCCAGCCGTTCCACCGGTTTTTTGCCCAGGGTCATCTTCGCCTTCAGTGTGGGCACCGGCAGACAGGAAATCTGCGCGTTTCCCACGGAGAGTACCACGGGCGCGGATATCCGCCGCCGTGTCAGGCCCTGATTGCAGGCATAGCTCACGGACAGCGTCTGCTCATCCTCGCAGTGAAGTTCCGTGACCCGGGAAATACAGGGCACATGCAGCTTTTCCGCGCAGAGGGCGGGTGTCAGACTGTTGTTCCCCTCCGCGCTCTGCTGTCCCAGCAAAAGCACGTCAAACCCTTCGGCCTTCTCACAGTAACGGCAGATCAGCTCTGCCACCCACTCCGGGGAAAAACGCAGATCCGTCCCGCCGGGATCCAGCCGCACGCAGTTGTCAAAGCCCAGGGCATACAGGGTGCGCATGGCCGTCTCGCCGGCAGGCGGGGCGACAGTGAGGGCAGAGAGGGAGATATCTTTGCTCTCCTTGCGAAGCTGTAATGCCATGGCCAGGGCGCTCTCGTCAAAACAATTCCATATGGAAGGCAGGAAAACAGTCTCAATTCGCAGATTTTCATCCGGCTGCCATTCCTTCTCCGGCAAAATGTCCAAATCCGGTTCTGTCTTAAATAAACATAATATTTTCATATCCGCATCATACCATAAACAAACGGAATCGGCGGACTTTTTTCATCCGCCGATCCGAAATCCGTTTACTTCACTCCATCCAGCTTTTTTGTAATCCAGAACTGCTTTTTATTGGGATCATATCCGTCATAGGGCAGCCGCTCGCTGGGGATGGGCCGTCCGTTCTCGTCGTAATCCTCCTTGTAGGTATCGTACTTCTTCGGATTGAACATAATCTTTAACCAGGCCACAATGACCACAACGAAGATAAACGCGTTCAGGAAGCCGCCCACATTGCAGAGCTGCTTGATACCGTCGATACCCTTGGTACAGACCATCAGCACGCAGAGGAAGCCGGTGGTGCCGCCCCAGAGAAATTTCAGCAGGATCGGGGACTCGGTGTCGTCCGCAGTCAGACCCTCGGTACACAGGCCCGCCATGGCGTTGGTGTTGGAGTCCGCCGCCGTTACGAAGGAGACGAACACGATGACCAAAAACAGCGGGATCGTGAGCATGGCCAGGGGCATATGCTGGAGCACCGCGTAGGTGGCGGCCTCCGTGCCGCCCGCCTGCATGGCGTCATTGATGCCGAAGCCCTGCAGTTCCATCCAGATGGAGGTGCCGGAAAACAGGCCCAGCCAGATCATGGAGAAGACGGAGGGGATCAGGAAGACCACGTTCAGGAATTCCTTGACGGAATAGCCGCGACTGATCTTGCCCATGAATACGGCGGTGGTGGGGAACCAGGCCAGCCAGCAGCACATGTAGAAGGACGGCCACCAGCGGGACCAGAAATCGCCGCCGGAAGCGCCGGTCATCAGGCTGATCTCAAAGAATTTTGAGATATAAGTACCGATGGATTCACAGGTCAGATCCAGGATATAAGCCGTGGGGCCGAAGATCAGCATGAACAGGCCCATAACCATGTATACTTTACTGTTGATGCTGGACAGGATACGGATACCGTTCATAACGCCCGATGCGGCGGAGGCCACGAAGGCGATTACGATGGCGCTGCCGCAGATGATGTACAGCAATGTACTGTTTTGCATACCGGTCAGGCTGCAGATACCGCCGGACAGGAGCAGTACGCCGGATCCCATGGAGGCGGCCATACCGCAGCACATACAGAACAGGCAGATGGCATCCACCACCGGCGTGACCTTGGTGGTAACGGCGTCGCCCAGCACCGGTGTCATCATGGAACCGATGGCGAATCTTTTCTTCATGTTGAAGAATACGAAAGCGAAAACCAGGGCCGGCAGGCCGTAGATGGCCATCGGGGAAAAGGTCCACTCCAGGAACAGGATATTCATGGCGAAATTGACGGCGCCGCCGCTGCCGGGCTCCACGTTGGCATTTGCCGCCGGAGCGTACATGTGGTACATGGGCTCTGCGCATGCCCACAGAAGGATACCTGCGGCCATGATGGTACACAGGATGATCCAGATATAGTTGGAGTAACTCATCATGGGCCGGGCCTTGGATCCCCCGAAGCGGACATTCCGCACAGGGCTCAGGTAGGTGATAAACATGAGCAAAACGGCCACTGTAGTGGCGGAGTTAAACAGCCACTGGAAATTCTCCAGAATCCAGTTCTGTGCGGTACCCATCACCAGGTTGAAGGCGTCGTAGTTGATAAAGTTCAGGGCGATGATTGCCACGATGATCAGCCACGGGGGCAGGAAAATACCCCAACTCAGCTTTTTACCGGTAGTTTTCTCTTCAGACATAAAAACCTCCTTTTTGGTTGCGGCGCCGGATATGGTCGGCGCGTCTCTCTTTTTCCCTCCCGGCTCCGGAAAGGTTTAGGGCTGTCCCTTAGCATCGACGCTTCTGCGGTCAAAAAACCGTCGGGCGTACTTTTGCAGCGTGTCGCGGGTCAGCTGAATCTCGGAGCCGTTCATTCGGCGTTTCGGCAGACAGAAATTGGTCATACGGTCCAGGCGCAGGGCAAATACCGTGTCACTCTCAAAAGCACGGCAGTCTTTATCCCCCTGGATATCCAGCCGTTCCCGCCCGTAGGGCACGATGTACCCGTCGGAGGAAAGCCTGACTTTATACGTGCCTTTCCGTCTGCTGATTTTTTTTGCGCCTTGTTTTGCTTTTATTCCGGGATAGGCGAGAACCAGGAATGAGAACAGGGCAAACAGCACCGCCCCGATCTCAAACATCAGCCCATAGGGGTTCATGGCAAATAAAACCGCACAGACCGCCGCTGCCGCCAGCAGGAAGATTCCCACCCCATAGCGGGCCTTTTTGCTCCTCCTGTCGACGATCATGAGGAGTGCCTCATACACTTCCCCATAGGTCATATCGTAGGAGAGGCTGATGGAGCGCACGGGCTCCTCGGCCGGGGGACGGTCTTTTAGCCTGCGGCCGGTAATTCTGCCTGTGATGCCGATTTTTTCTGCCATAGTTTTCGCCTTTCCGTTCAGCACTTTTACAGATTGGAAAATACCTCATAGGCTTTTTCCAGCATCGGATCTGTGTAACGGGTCAGATCTTTGTAGATGCCGTTTATGATTTTCCTGTATTTCTCATGATTATCTCTGTTGGGGGCAAATACATCCCTCTGCCGTACCATTTTGGCCGCGGCCGCCTCGAAGGTGGGGTAGATGCCCTCGGCCACCGCCGCGCATATGGCCGCGCCCACTGCCGCCGCACCGTTTACTTCGTTGCGGGCTGAGGGGATACCGAATACATCGGCGAAGATCTGCATGAACAGGTTGCTGTTGGAGCCCCCGCCGGAGACGGTGATCTGTTCAAGGCGGATGTCCAGCTCTTCGCAGAGGGCGTCCATCTGGATTTTCATGGTCATGGCCAGGGCTTCCATGATGGCCCGGTACATATGTCCGGCACCGTGGCGGTTGTCAAAACCGATAAACATGCCTTTTTTGAACTGCCGGTCCGCAGGGGCCAGCCACTCGGGCACGACCATCAGGCCTTCGCTGCCGGCCGGGACCTTCTCGGCCAGCCCGGCCAGATAGTCTTCCGGGGAAATCCCCCGCTCTTTTGCCTTGTTTAATGCCTCCTCACCCAGCAGGTCGCGGAACCAGCTGATATGTCCCATGCCCTTGCGTATACCGGTGCTCTCGTATATGTATTTGTGGGGCATGGAGGCAAAATTTACCCAGTAGTTTACCGTATCCTTCGGGTTCCGGTCGCCGTGAACCATGCCGCAGACGTAGGTACCCAGGGAGATCAGGCCGCTGCCCTCCGACAGGGCGCCGGTGCCCAGGGCTTCCACGGCCTTGTCGTTGCCGGTGGCTACTACCGGCAGTCCCTCGGGCAGCCCCAGAAGGGCCGCTGCTTCGGCGGTCAGACGGCCGACCACCTCGCCGGGCATTTTCAGGTCACAGAGCATTTCTCTGGGGATATTGTAATATTTGAAAGTTTCCGGATCTTCAAACCACTGCCAGGCGTCCGTGTCGATGGGCCACATACCCTGGTAGCTGGCCGCGCTGTCGTTGAACTGCCCGGTGAGCCGTGCGGTGAGGTAGCCGTTGGTGGATGCCACGTAGCGCACTGCAGGGTTGTCATGTACATAGGGCCGGGACACACGGATGTCCATCCAGCTCAGGGCCGGCTGGGCCAGGGTGCCGTCCTCTTTCATCAGTACCCGGTCGAAGCGGATGCTGCAAAGGCCCATGGCGACAATATCCGCCGGATCTCCCTCGAAACGGTCCATCAGCTTTTTGCAGGCGATGACCAGGGAATCCCAGAGATCGTCTCCGGGATGCTCCACCAGTCCCGGGCCCGGCAGGTCGTAGGGTTTCAAGGGCTCTGAAGCCGAGGCGATGATGCGTCCCTCCGGGTCAAAGATCGTTGCCTTCGTGCTCTGTGAGCCGCCGTCTATGGATAATATATATTTCATTTGCTGTTCCCCCATTGTAAACCCGTCAGTCTTCCATCGGATAGATCGTTCCCGCGTTCATGATGCCGTTGGGATCGAAAGTATCCTTGAGGGCTTTCAGGACCGGATAGGAGCTGCCGTACTCTTCTTTAACCCAGGGAACTCTGTGCTTGCCCACGCCGTGGTGGTGAACCATGGAGCCGCCCCGTTTCAGGGTTTCCTCCACGATGATCTTGTTGATCGGGTCATGGTATTTGTGGATCTCGTCCTCAGGCTTGCAGTCCACCACGTTGTAATAGTACATGAAGTAGAGGTTGGTACCGGTCATGTAGCTGTGGGAGGAGTGGCCGCCCACCATGGTGATATCCGGGATCTCGGCTTTGATGCGGCGGATCACGTTCTCGTAGACATCATGGATATCGCTCCAGCAGGCGCTGATCTCCGTGGTGAAGCCCACGTTCTCCGTCTCGCGGATCTCCTTGTATTCTTTTTCCACCTTGGATGTATCCCAGTTCAGCCCGGCGTACCAGGTCTCGATGTAGCGGCTGTCTACTCTCTTATAAGTATCATATTCGGCGACGATCCGCTCGATGCCCCGGCCGGTGGCTTCGCTGATCTCGGCGGGGCCCTCAGTCATGAAGATCAGCACCGGTTTCCCCTCGCAGAAGTGGGAGAAATAGTACTCCCCGTCCTCAAAATCATAGAGCCGTGCGAAGGAGGGCTTATAGCCTTCCACCATGACGCGGCGGAGGATCTCGAAACCGGACTTCATATCGTTTAGGAGCCAGCTGTAGAACTGGTTGTTCTCGGGCATGTATTTGAAAATCTTTACGGTCACTTCGGTGATATAGCACAGGGCGCCCTCACTTCCCATGGGGATGTGGCGGATGTCCGGACCCGCGGCCCGCCGGGGCACGTTTTTGATCCGGGCGATATGGCCGCTTGGCAGGACAAATTCCAGGCCCACCAGCATATCTTCTATACCGCCGTACAGGGTGGAGAACTGTCCGATGCTCCGGGTGGCTACCAGGCCGCCCATCTGTGCCAGAGGCTTGGACTGGGGCGAGTGTCCCGTGGTGTAACCCATAGCGCGAAGTTTCTGCTCCAGGTATTCCAGGCATACGCCGCACTGGGCCGTGACCATCATATTGGTGGTATCGACCTTGATGATCTCGTTCATCCCGGAACCGTCGATGATGACGGCGTTTTCCACCGCATTTTCAAGGCCGCCCTCGATGGAGGAGCCGCCGGTCCTCGGGATTACGTTGATCTTGTTTTCATTACAGAAAGCCAGAAGTTTCGATACCTCCTCGGTGCTCTTCACTCTGACCAGGGCCGCCGGCAACGGGCGGGTATACACGCCGAAAACGGTCTGATATTTCAGAAAACGATCGGCGCTGTTTTCACGCATGACGGCCTCGTCGCTGACAATCCGTTCAGCGGGAAGCATTTCGTTCAGTTTTTCGAGAATCTCTGTTTTATTCATGATTTCCCCCATTTCACTTTATATTATTTGGGCTTACCGTATACAGCTGGCTGCCCCAGCTCCATATTCTGATAAGGGCATTCAAGGGGCGCCTTTAGCGGAGACGAAATCCACTGCTTACGGAGACTTAG
>DPJQ01000152.1:0-4962 GCA_003542935.1 Lachnospiraceae bacterium
CGTGGCTCGGGTGTGAAAAGTAACGCCGGAAGAACCAAATTGGGGAAGCAGGAAAACGTTTTACTTGCAATTCGGAATGGACCAATAGTATACTGGGTATGGAAAGGGAATGGAACGTGCTATGGAGATCTATCGGTTTTCAAATGGGGATGAGCTGCATCATTACAAAAAATCACTGGTCATTTGTTTTAAAGGGCCGCGCAAAGTGCTGAGCACAGGCCCGAATAACGGCGGGTACAGGACGGATCTGCAGGCCGTATTCAATAATGACGGCAACCCGGGGGCGGGTATGGCGTGCACGATGAGGGCGGATACATATCAGGAGCATATGGACCTGCTGGCGGCCGAGGATCTGGGGCTGGATCCGTCCCGCTGTACCGGCTTGAGTACGGCGGCCAGTATGGACAATGTGTCGATTCAGACGATGGAATACGAGGATTTTTCCGTGACAGCCATTGTGACGGGGGGAATCCGGGTCAACGGGGGGCGCATAGGCGATCCGGCCGTCTGGCATGAAACGTCCGGAATTTGCCGGCAGGTACAGCCGGGCACTATTAATATCATACTGTATATTGACGCAGACCTGGCGGAGGGTACCCTGGCCAGGGCTCTGGTATCCTGCACGGAGGCCAAGACGGCGGCCATACAGGAGCTTCTGGCCCCCAGCAGATATTCCCGGGGGATTGCTACCGGATCGGGCACGGACGGGACTATAGTGGTCTGCAATGCCCAGTCGCCCGTCTGCCTGACCAATGCGGGAAAACACAGCAAACTCGGGGAGTATATCGGGAAAACAGTGAAGAAAGCCGTCAAGGAGGCTTTGTATCGTCAGTCCGGCCTCGGGCCTGCGTATCAGCATAACCTGATCAACAGGATGGATCGTTTTGGGATCACCGAGGATACTCTTTGGGAAACATACCGTGACAGGCACGGGAAAGACCCGGCGGCATTGTCCCGGGCCAGATTTGCCGACCGCCTGGATCGGTTGAAAGGCCAGGATCTGCTGGTGACATATTCGTCCCTGTACGCTCATCTGCTGGATCAGCTGGAGTGGGGGCTGCTGAACCCGTCGGAAGCATGGGAGGCGGGGGAGCAGCTCCTGGTTCTGGCCGGCCTGATGCCTGCTGACGGGGAAAGCGAAGAAGAGCCGGCCCATGCCCGGGACAGTTTTTACCGTGGGGAAGCAGAGGATTCCCCGGAGGCCCATATTGTGTGGATGATCAACCGGTATCGGGAAGGGTTGGTGGGGCTGATTGCTCGGGAGGACAAATTTTTGGAAACAGTGATCAAGGCATATACGGCAAAATAAACTTAACCGCACAATGCTCCCGATTTTCCGTCACATAAAGGCATTTGGCAGTATTGAATACCGTCGGATGCTTTTTCTTTTTTTATCTGTGGATTATTCCCGCAGTATTTCCGTAACGGATGATGACCAGGTTATCACCTTATCTACATGTGTCAGCGCGGGAATTGCCAGTGAACGGTTTGTGGTGAAGGCGGTTGTATCTGAACGATATCCGATCATATAAGATCGTGCCATGCAGGTTTACCGGAAATTTTTCATGACACATCCTATAAGGGGTTGTGGAAAGTATCGTTTTCTTTGAAAGAAATTTTAATATTGAAAAAATAATATTTGGTGCTGCAGGCAGTATAGCGATGGTGCCAACACAGGATAAGATAGTATAACATAGCATTCCGGCCAGGTGGATTTTTATTTGGATCAATTTACCGGATTGCTTTTAAAATAATTGACATATCAATCATATGTGTGATATGGTTGACATGTCAATTAAATAAAAGGAGGTCAGGAGCATGGCAAAGGAAAATCCTATGAAACAGATGAAAAAGAAAATGTACATGGAAAAATATGTTTATTCCGGGAAGCACTGGTCAGAATTAAAGTTTTATGACCACATGATGACGGATGCCCTGATCAAGCACATCCTTGGTTTATCCAGATATGGAATGTCTGATGCCGGGGAGGTATTTGAGGTAATGGGGCAGATGAAGAGCGCGGATGAAAGGGACTGGGTGCTCGCATGGGGCGGCATGGCGGAAAGGTTAAAAAGAAATGCTGCCAGGTCAGAGAGTAATGGTAAGGAAGTGTCAGCGTCGGAGAGGCTGTGTGACTGGATAGAAGATAATCTGTAACAGGAGAGAACGTATGTGTTCGATTGGAAAGAACATAGGGATATTGAACCGTCAGTTTAACATTTTCTTAAACCGTGAGCTTGCGGGTACGGGGCTCAATGCCACGGAATTTATGTATATCGGGTATCTGTATCAAAATAACGGCATTATGCAGGATGAGCTTGCAAGGGAGTTTCTTGTGGACAGGGCCGCCATCACCCGCACACTGAAAAATATGGAGGAAAAAGGGTTTGTGGACAGGGTAAGGTCCAAAGAAGACGGGCGTGAACGCCGGATCTATCTTACGGAGAAAGCCCGTAGCTATGAAAAACTTGCCGAGTCGATCCAGAAGAAATACATCCGTGCGGCGGGGGATCTGTTGGATGGGCAGAGACAGCGGGAGATCGAGGATACCGTTTCGTTTATGGTCAGCCTGATCAGGAGGATCAATCAGAATCTGGAGGAGGGATAAACATGGATTTCAAGGAAGCTATGCGTCAACGGCATATGGTACGCAGGTACACGGACCGGCCGCTTCCGGCAGAGACCGTGAAAGATCTGGAGGGGTACATTGACAGGATGAACCACTCCTATGGCCTGTCCGTGGAACTGAAAACAGAGGACAGCAGTGCGTTCAATGCAGTCATAAAGCTGGTATTGGCGAAAGAGGTCCGGAATTTTTTTATCATGGCCGGGAAGGATGCCCCGGATCTGGATGAAAGGCTTGGATACTGCGGGGCCGGGCTGATGCTGTACGCACAGACACTGGGACTGAATACATGGTGGGTAGGAGGCACGTTTAGCAGAAAGCGGATGGCAGAGATTTCTCACGGAAACAGGGTAGCCGGTGTGGTCGCTGTGGGATATGGGCAGACGCAGGGGGTCCCCCATAAGACCAAAAAGCCGGCGCAGGTAGGCAGCTACAGTGGGGAAGAACCCGAATGGTTCAGGCGGGGGATCGATGCCGCGCTTCTGGCGCCGACAGCACTGGCAAAACAGGCGTTTATGATAAAAGGTTCGGGAAAGAATGTGTCCATCCAATGTGAAAATGGTATTTTTTCCGGTGTCGATACCGGGCTGGTGAAATACCACTTTGAGCTTGGCGCAGGGACAGAAAATTTTGAATGGGTGTAGATTATAAACGGAAAGGTGCTTTTATCGAGGAAATTTCTATTCTGCATTGAAAGAATCCCGGGCGCAGGTAATGGATGATTTTTTGTGGGATATACCGTATAATGGGGGAAAGGTTTATATTTACGGAGGTGCTTTATGAAACATAAAGTCAAGGTGACGGTGATTGATTGATAAGAAGCTGTATCCTGAATTGCAGGAAAAGTATTGTGCTGACTCGGATTCCGGCGTATGTCCCTGCTACAATGTGGGTGATGAATTTATCTTCGAGAGGGATGCGGAAAATGACCATTTCTGGCATGGCGGACTGAACACGCTTGTGAAGACGGATGCTGACCCTGATACTGTGGCAGGCGGGCCGAAGATGCCGCATTGTTCGGAGGCCTGGGATGCCATTGCGAGGTACATTTATGCAGGGCTGCAGGGCGGTTCAATCATGAAGGGCTGGATGAAAAAGGAGAATGAAATGATAGCCTGCTGTTCGGACGGAACAAGGCCGGTCATCTTTAAAATTGAGAGGATGGATATGGAGGGATAAGCTGTGAACGAGATTATTCAGGCAATGGAGGAACGCAGGAGCATCCGCAGGTTCAAGCCGGAGATGCCGGTTAGGAAGGACTTGGAGCAGATTATTGAAGCAGGGCTTTATGCTGCCAATGGAATGGGGAAACAGGCGGTCATAACGGTTGCCGTTACCGATAAGGAGGTCAGGGATAAACTTTCTGCTGTGAACTGTAGAATCGGGGGCTGGAAAGAAGGATTTGATCCGTTTTATGGTGCGCCGGCGGTTTTGATCGTGCTTGCGGATAAGAACTGGGCGAACCGTGTATACGACGGGAGCCTCGTTATGGGGAATATGATGCTGGCGGCGCATTCCCTTGGGCTGGGGAGCATTTGGATTCACAGGGCAAAAGAGGAATTTGAGACCGGGGAATGGCAGCAGTTTCTTTCCGATATTGGCGTAGAGGGTGAGTGGGAAGGCATAGGCCATTGCGCGGTTGGCTATGTAGATGGGGAGATTCCCAAAGCCGCAGAGCGTAAGGACGGCAGAGTTTTTTGGGTTGAATGACCTGTAGGTTTTGGTTTTTAACGGGAGCTGCGGGAGACCAGGAAGGAGTGGCTTTTTAAGCTGAAACAGCAGAAGCGGAAAGAGAAACACAGGGGGCGGATAGGTTTTCTTTGTTTTGGGAATAGCAAGATCAATGGGCATCAGTCAGGAATGGCTGGTGCTTTTTGCGCGGAAGAGGTGCTGGTCTGCACAGACAGAATTTTATATTTCGTGAGGTGCATAGATGTTGAAATATGGATATCAGATTGGAGAGGCAAGTAAAATAACCGGTATATCAAAAGATACCCTGCATTTTGTGGGATTAAAAGCTGTCTGGTGGACTTTTCCTCTCACAGAGCTGATTGCAGCAGCAATCTGTATCATTTTTGAAAGAAGCAAAGTCTGCCAGATTGATGTAAAGTAACTGCTTATTTTACTGTCACACATTTATTGTTCGACTGCTGTAATCTGATTTTCATATCCCAACAAAGAGGATTTTGAGGAAAGAAAGCCGTAGGGCAGCACCATTTTCAGCGGCTTCCTTGCGGGGCTTAGCGAGACGGAGGAGTTACCGGTGGATTTCAAAAGGTCAGGCAGGCTGATTTTTCTTGTATATCAGCGGTGGCATTCCGTAATATTTCTTGAAA
>DPJQ01000152.1:5339-5667 GCA_003542935.1 Lachnospiraceae bacterium
GCCAAGCAGCGTGGAAAGGCTTTTTCGCAGCCTGAGTTTTGTGGTATAAGTGATAGGGGTATCGCGCAGATACTTTTTAAAGAGCAGGGAACATTTACTTTTGCAGCAGGCGCCGGACAGGGCGATATCCGCCAGGGTGATGTGCTCCATATAGTGTTCCTCTATGTAGGCCATCATGCTTCTGAGGGAAGACAGGTCGGGAGATTCCGGTTTTCGGGTCTGGCTTCCAATATCGAGATTTTCATACAATATTTTCATGAGCATGAAATAATCTTCCATCAATTCAAAATAGGATAAAGGTTCCGCGGGGATTTTGCCAAAAGAATCA
>DPJQ01000122.1 GCA_003542935.1 Lachnospiraceae bacterium
AGGTCTGTCTCGGTCTCGGTGCGGAAGGTGGTCTCCAGCACACCGGCCCTGGCGCCGCCGATACCCAGAGCGTAAGCCAGGGCGATATCCTGGGCCTTGCCTGTGGCATCCTGCTCCACGGCGATCAGACAGGGAACACCCTTGCCGGCCTGGTACTCGCTGCGCACCGTATGTCCCGGTCCCTTCGGGGCGATCATGGTCACATCCACGAATTTCGGCGGTTTGATGCAGCCGAAATGGATATTAAAGCCATGAGCGAACATCAGCATATTGCCCTCCTCCAGATTGGGCTCGATGCTCTCTTTGTACAGCTGAGCCTGTTTCTCATCATTAATCAGGATCATGATGATATCCGCTTTTTTGGCAGCCTCCGCCGCTGTATACACCTGGAAGCCCTGGGCTTCTGCTTTTGCCCAGGAACGGGAGCCTTCATAGAGGCCGATGATCACGTTGCAGCCGGACTCTTTTAAGTTCAGCGCGTGGGCATGGCCCTGGCTGCCGTATCCGACGATGGCGATCGTCTTGTTTTCCAGTAAACTGAGGTTGCAATCCTCCTGGTAAAAAATCTTTGCTTCTGACATTCTTTATTCCTCCTTACTTGTTAAAAGCTTTTCATATTATCCACGCCCCTGGATATACCGGCCACACCCGTGCGGGCCAGCTCCAGGATCTCGTAGCCTTTGAGAAGATTTAAAAACGCTGACAATTTGCTGACCGTTCCGACCACCTCCAGAGTCATGGACTCCGGCCCCACATCCACGGTCTTCGCCTTGAATATCTCGGCGATCGCCAGGATATTCTGCCTGTCCCTCTCACTGGCGGCAAGCTTGGCCATCATCAGTTCATGGGTCACGCTGTCCTCCGGCGGAAGCTCCCGGATATCCCGGACATCCACCAGTTTTGCCAGCTGCTTGCGGATCTGCTCCAGAACGATATCATCACCGCTGCAGACAATCGTCATTCTGGTAAAAGCAGGATCCGTCGTAACGCCGGCGGTAATGCTGTCAATATTATACCCCCGCCTGGAAAACAGGCCGGCTATCCGGCTCAAAACTCCGGGCGTATTATCCATTAGTAAAGAATAAACTCTCTGTTTCATACGAATCCTTTCCTTTCTCCAAAATGACCCTGACAGACATTTTAGCAATATGCGCATATTTTGTCAATTCGCTTTTTAGGATTTAATTTCGGGAATGACATAATTCATAATAAAATATGTACTGCTGCATAATCCCCTGCACTTTTGCATACCGCCTGTGGGGAAAGCCCCGCTTATAATGGGCCTCCATCGCCTGACGGATATGGGTGTCCACCGGAAATGCCTGCAGATGGTGAAGGCCGAAAAGGCAGATACAGTCCGCCACCTTCTCCCCCACACCGTAGAGTTTCAAAAGCTCCTGACGGGCTTTGGGATAAGACATCCCGCCCACGGCCTCCGGGTCAAACGCCCCCGATACCACGTTCCTCGCGGCCCGCACCACATATTTGCTACGGTATCCCAGGTTGCAGGCCATCAGCGCATCCTCCCCAAGTCCCGCCAGGGCCTCCGGGCGCGGAAACGCATAGTACGTCCCGCCCCGC
Source organism: Lachnospiraceae bacterium (assembly GCA_003542935.1). GTDB lineage: Bacteria > Bacillota > Clostridia > Lachnospirales > Lachnospiraceae > UBA11957. The sequence goes on from DPJQ01000122.1 coordinate 1,582, forward strand.
CCGTCGGGCAGCCGTTCGCCGTAGACCTCACAGATATTTTCAATGCAGCGCCGGATACGGACGATGTTGTTCTGCTGGGAAATCAGGAACGACACCAGCATCTCCCACAGTTCCTGCCGCAGGATACGGATACCCGAACCGAAAGCCGCCGCCCGGTTCAGATAGGCGTCGCGGGGATTGATCTGCCCCAGAACGGCTCCGTAATCCGTCTCCAGATCAAAGTATCCCGACCAGAAATCATCAAAAGCCGCTTCATCACAGTCAAACTCACAGATTTCTCCCCTCTGCCTGGCCTCCAGCTTTCGCGCCCCGGCAATGATATGGAAATCCCCCTCCTCCGTCATCGTCATGCGGAAACACTGTCCGGACCGGCAGATCTGGGCGAGATCAAAATTTTTTAGTTCTTTCACGATCATCACTTTTTCTCCTCTGCCGTGTGTTCCTGCGCCCTGATTTCCCCGTCCAGCAGCAGATAGGAAATTTCCAGATACAGCCGCTCTCTGGCATTGTCCAGGTTTACATTCATCAGATTTTTCAGCCGGTCCAGCCGGTAAAACAGCGTGCTGCGGTGAATATACAGCTCCCTGGCCGTCCGGACAGCATTCTGATGATGGTACAGGTACACACGCAGCGTCTCATACAGTTCCGTATGGTTCTGCTCATCATACTCCCGGATCTCCAGCAATTTATGGGAGCACAGATGCCTGGCCGGCAAAATACGGGAGGCTTCATGAAGCAGATACTGCAGCGCACAGTCGTCATAAAAATAGGTCCAGAACATCTGGCCGCTGCCTCTGCCATACCGCAGGGCGATCCCCGCCTGCTCATAATAATAGATAAGATCCGTGAAAGGACGGAAGCTGTTGCTGACGCCGCAGATGAACAGCCCCTCCCGGACAATAGCCGACAGATGGGGGATGATATTCGACAGCTTGCCCCCGTTAAAAGCCAGGTTGACCACCACCAGAATTTCCTCTTTGTAGGGCATGGCATAGCTGCCGGAGAGCTGGGCCCGCAGGAAATTGCAGGTGCCGGACATACTGCGGACACTCTTATCCCGGTTCTGAACCCCCAGGCGGATACAGACATACTCGTGCTCCGCTCCCCATTCCCGCCGCTGCAGGGCCGTCTCAATACGCACCGGATCCGTCTCCTGCCCCTCCAGAACACTCACCAGAAATTCGCCGAAGGTATTCCCGCCCTCCTGCTTAAACACATTCCGGCGGGCCAGCCAAGTGCGAATCACCTCTGCCAGATACTCGGCCAGAAGAAAATGGGAGGGCATGATGGCAGCCTCCAGCTCGTCAATGCACAGCCGCCCCTCGTACTGGCTATATTCGTTCCATATATTGACATACAGGATCCGGTAGCCCCGCTGCTGCTCGGAAAACATGCTGGCTTCATGGGTGGACAGAGTGCTGATGTATTCCGGGTCTATCTTGAAATCATTGATCACCGCTATGGGCAGCATATCTTTACCGGTATAGGAGTCACGCTCCCACACCGTCATCCCTTCCGCTCTGTAAGGACAGGCCAGGATATTGAAATCTATGTCATGGACAAACAGCGGATTTTTAAACTGCTCATAACCGATGCGCAGGATGTTCTCCAGGGGCAGATCCTGGTTCAATGCGTAGGCCAGGCGGCTGCTCCAGTCCAGCAGATCGTCGAAAACAGACTGTACAAAGTCAAATATTTCCAGAAGATCACAGTTTTCAGGCAAAACCAGCAGGGAGTAGTTATGCCGCTGATAAAAGACCGGCGGC
>DPJQ01000120.1:0-4399 GCA_003542935.1 Lachnospiraceae bacterium
TGAGAAGGAGATAGCATCCGGGGGGAATATAGAAAATGCGGTGGGTGACCTGGAATATTTTAGGGATGAAATGGTCCGCTTATATAAGGCCGGGGAACTGTCCGATGAAGAACTGATAGACATAAAGGGGTTCGTGAACACCATTATCACGCATATCACAAATGGAAACAAAAATGAAGAAAGGCTGGTGAATGTTATGGGAGGAACTGTAATTGAAACTGAATCCGAGAGGCTGCGCCGTGAAGGAATAAGCCAAGGAATAAGCCAAGGAATAAGCCAGGGAAAAGCACAGCTGCTTATTGAAATGGGGAAAAAAGAGGGGCTTGACGATGCAGCAATCCTGAAAAGGATGCAGGAATGGGCCGGCCTGTCCATGGAACAAGCGGCCGCTTATTTAGAGCAGTATACAAAGCAGCCTGTTTAGATTTACGGAGATTGGCGGTAATATTATGTAAAAATGATAAACAGTGGGACGGCTATAGGGGTATTCTATTTCTATTTTGGATGGGATGCCTTTATTTTTAACCCCGAAAACGTGACTACAAAAGTTGCGCCGCCTCCGGGCGTATCCTCCACCCGGATCTCACCCTTGTGCATACGAATAATTTCCTGTGCGATACTGAGTCCGAGTCCAAAATGTTTTTTATCCCTGTGCGCTTTATCACAGCGATAAAAGCGCTCGAACACGGCTTCTTTTTCTGCGTCAGGGATACCGATACCGTTATCGGCAACACGGATGGTCAGCCTGCCGGAAGATTCCGTCAGGGACAGACAGACCCGGCCGTTTTCCGGCGTATAGCTCAAGGCATTATCCAGCAGGATGGACAGAACCTGCTCGATGCGTTCCTTGTCGCAGGCGTAAGGAGTGGACAGACTATCCGGCAGAGTGAAATCAAGGAAAATCTTTTTCTTAAGAGCAAGGGGTTCAAACTTTTCAAAAGCCGACAGCACCAGAGTGTCCATCTCTACGTAGGTTTTATATATAGAGAGCCGGGATGTATCTGAGTTAGATAATGTCAGCATATCGTCGATCAGCCGCCCCATTCGCTTTCCTTCCTCTTTCATGATGCTAGAGAACCGCTCCCTTTCTTCCTCGGAGGCTCCGTCCATGGAGGAAAGGCAGGAGAGCATGAGCGTCAGCGGGGAGCGCAGTTCGTGGGAGGCGGCCGCAATAAATTCCGTTTGTTTCCGGCGGTTTATGGTCAGGGGACGGATCATGCGCCGGGTATAGAACCAGAAAAATATCCCCAGTAAGATGATCCCCAGGATATCTGCGCCGGCAAACAGGAGCCGGTTCAGGCGCAGGGAATGATAGAATTCTGTCAATGGGTACAGAACGGCGACATTTAATATGCGGCCGCTTCTGGGGATCAGGGCTATACAGGCATAGTAATCCTGCCTGTCTGTGTGCAACTCAAAATCAGCATATGAAGAAAGTTCTGTGTCCGGGGAGAAAGACTCTTCCGCAAGCCCGTATTCTTTCCGGGCAGTTTCTCTTGCCATGGTAATGATCTCCGTATCCAGCCCGCAGGGGGACAGGTCTCCCAGCAGCAGTTTCTCTCCGTTATCCCGGATATCTATTTCAAATCGTGTATCCGCTTTCAACTGCGAGAACCACTCCAGGGAAAGGACAAGCCGACTCTCCGTCTGATGGACAAGCATGGCGGTTTTTAGCCGGAAATGGGAAAAATTGTTTTCCCTGGCTCTCGCCTCCGAAAAAGTGATGCAGACCAGGGACATAAGAATCAGAATAAGCCCGCTGACGAGCGTGCCGGAGAAGGTGAGCCGGATATGAAGCCGTTTAAACATGGGGCGCCTCCAGACGGTAGCCGATGCCCCGCGCTGTTTTGAGCTGCAGGGTGCTCTTTACTCCTTTTAGCCGGCGGCGCAGGAGATAGATGTAGTTATCCAGATTTCCGTCTTCCACGGCGGCATCCGGCCCCCATACTTTGGAAAGGAGGGAAGCCCGGGGGATAGTCATACCGGGATTGCGGAGGAAAAATTCCAGCAGGCTTCCTTCTCTTGCGGAAAGAGAACAGGAATCTCTGCCGCAGTAGAGTATCTTTTGTACGGTGTCAAAGGATATGTCCCCGAATTTGATGGGTTTGTCACCCGTCCATTTAGCGGGCCGCCTCAGAATACTGTGTATTCTGGCAAGAAGCTCCTGGAAATCGAAGGGCTTTACCAGGTAATCATCCGCTCCGCATTCCAGGCCGGTGACTTTGTCATGCAGTGCGCCTCTGGCCGTTATAAAGATAATGGGAGTGGAGATACTTTTCTCCCGGGCAATTTTCAAGACAGAGATCCCGTCCAGAACCGGGATCATCCGGTCCAGCAGGATCAGGTCATGGGCCTGCTGCTCTATGAAAAGCAGGCCGTCCGCGCCGTCATGGCAGACATCCGTTTCAAAGTGCTCCCGTTCCAGCTGGAAACGCAGGGTCTCCGCCAGTGACACATCATCTTCGATAATTAAAATACGCATGGGGAACCCTGCCTTTCTAAACCTGCATGCACCGCTCGCTGTATAGACAGATTTAACTACTGCCGATTATATCACAGAAATCTCTAAAAGACCTCTAAAAAACAGAAGGTTTTTTAGAGGATGGCTAGAGGCAGATATGATATTCTGCTTTAAAATAAAACGGTTGGAGGAAACGCGGATGAAGTTTAAAAGATTTTGGAAAACAGCGTGCGCTCTTCTGTCGGTGGCGCTGGTCATGGCAGGAACTGCCGGGTGTGGGAAAAAGGAAGCAGTGGGAGGCACGGACGGCGCTGTGGACGGGGCTGCAGGCAGCGCCGCGGGAGTCGCCGCGGGCAGCACGGGAGCGGATGACGGCAGCAGACGGGCCATGGGACGATATATGGAAGAGGAACAGTCTCTTCCGGCAGATTTCTCTTCTATTGATGATATGAAAAGGCAGGAAGGCGGTTCTATCCGGATAGTCGGATGCAGCGGAGGACAGGAGAGTGTGTGGGAGTCAAAGGATGCGGGTGTTTCCTGGGAAAAGATATTTGATGTTCCGGACGAAATTCCGGATGATATCCGCTGCAAAGCTATGTCCTCCGGCGGACGGGTCGTATATGCCTGTGATGAGATCCAGGGAACTGAAGGGAAAGAGAACTTCTATCTTATGGAACCGGACGGGTCATCCGGACAGATCCCTTATGAATTGCCCAAGGTAGAGGAACTGAATATAAATCTGGCCCGGCAGGTTCTGTTTGTGGGAAATGAACAGATACTGATCTGCGACGATATGGGAAATTTCTATCTGATCCGTGCTGCGGACGGCAGTGTGGAGCGGACATTTGACCTCGGGGATTCCGGAGAAGTGTACGTTGCTTTCGCGGTAGGAAAAATGCTGCTTTTTTTGAGCGGATCGGAGATTCTTCTGTACGACAGTGAGACCTGGGAGCAAAAAAACGCGGGAGAGGTATTGCAGAACGGTATCGCGGAGAGCGGCACGATTTATGCGGCCGATACATTGGATGGGGGAGAGAGCATATACTATATCTCGGAGAAAGGGATGTACTATTACAAATTCGGGGGAAGTGTTGTGGAACAGCTCATAGACGGCGGGCTGAATTCTCTGGGCAGCTTTTCTGTGAGTGTAAACTCGCTGCTCATGCTGGATGAACGGAATCTGCTGGTGGCCAAAAAGGACGATAATGAGGACAGGGAGTCTATGGCGGGATTATCGCGGTTCGTCTATTCGGCGGATACACCCGCAAGGCCCGACAGGGAATTGAAAATATATTCTCTGTATGAAAATGACTGGATCCGGCAGGTAGCGGAACGTTTTCAGAACGAGCATGCGGATGTATATGTCCGTTTTGAGGCGGCTCTGTCCGGAGAGGACGGCGTGACTTCTTCGGACGCATTAAAGACTCTGGCTACGGAAATTATGGCGGGGAAGGGCCCGGACGTACTGGTGCTGGACGGGATGCCGGTGGAAGCCTATGCGGAGAAAGGGATCTTAAAAGATTTGTCTTCCGTGCTTTCAGAAAACAGGGAAGAATATTTTGAGAATGTGCGGAATGCCTATCGGAACGGGCAAGTTAGCACGTCACGTTTGATACAAAATAGATAAGGCGTTTATCCCGATTTATAGGGGTGAACGCCTTATTTGATGATTGGAAGCGACAAATGAATGGCGATTTGAAGAGGGGATTATACTGTGAAGACAGCGGAGTTTTGAGAGTGACTTTACACGATGCACCATTTTGCACCAAAAGCATTAACTGATTTTTGTATGAGTTTACACTCTCTCATCCTTCCCGTACCACACAGCGAACGGCAAAACCGTCTCCTCGGTAATAACTGTATTGAGGGTTGACGACTGCTGGACTCGTGTCTAGACCGCGCTCGTCGCTATCAGAACCAACCTCGGATGACCACCAA
>DPJQ01000120.1:4778-6009 GCA_003542935.1 Lachnospiraceae bacterium
AAGACCGCCTGAACGACCATAGCGGCCCGTATGGAGAAAGTTGAGAGGATTTTTGGGGCAGGTTACTAGTTTTTGCTCCTATTCGCGAGAGAATCATCCTTATTATTTTCGTCAGTTCCACAATCAATAACAGAATGATTGTGGTATTTTTATGTACTTATTTGAGTCTTGCATGGGTGATACATGGGCGGTATAATGAATCCACCCCGTCATATCAACAGTAAGTAGGGAGAATATATAATGCCAGACTATGTAACAACTCATAAGGACGATAGCAGAATAGCTGTATGTTTCTACAACGAGAACGATAAACCCTTTTCTATCGGCGAGAAAATGAACGAAATCAATGCATACGCCTACATGAATGGCTATAACTGGGATGTTTTTTCAAGTATTACCTTGCCCAAAATGCACCCGAACTTTTGGAAGGCCTTGTAGGTGATCCGGAGGCTGGTTGCTACATTGCCTACTATACACTCTCGGATGAAAATGAGAAAAAGACCAAACGTTTTGCTGAGATGATTGTTTCTCTGATTGAAAATGAGCAGGAATTGTATGATATCGTACGTGAACATGGCAATGGGATTGAGTGGGACTAATTCCAAGATTTGAGTCTCCTCATTTTGCAGTAATACATTATAAGAAAGTCTCCGTCGCTCAAGGACGATGGGGACTTTTATGCGATAAGATATCAGATTTCATAAGAAATAGGGAAACTGTTTTAACGTATTCTTCTCCTAAACCCCCGATCCGAAGATAAAGAATTCTTACATCAACCTACGCCAAGGACTTAAAAATAACAAATAAAAATGACCCCTCCGAGCCCGTAGGCTATTTTGGAGGGGTTTTTCCTGGATGCATCTTAGCCAAAAGTTCTCTTATGGCATTTGTTTATCTCACCCCTCCCGTACCACACAGCGAACGGCAAGACCGTAACCGCGGTAGCTATTATTCTGAGGGTTGACAGATGTCGGGCTTACCACTAAGTAATATCCGCGTGCTACGGACCCAGCCGTAACCGACCACCAGTAGCCATCTATAGTACGAGCATTGACGTAACCGTTTAGTCGATTATAGAAGCCCGTACGGAGAAAGTTGAGTCATTCTCATAAAATCTGGTGTGTGCGGCAACAATGATAATACGCATTTTGCGTATTATATTGCTTTTCAGTAACACTCATTAGGAAATACTCACTTTTGTCCATCACAAGACAGAGCGTAGAGATCAATT
>DPJQ01000231.1:0-733 GCA_003542935.1 Lachnospiraceae bacterium
GGATTTTCGTGAAAATAAACGCATATATCATAAAAGATTTTATGGAATCCGTGGAATTGCGGTCTAAGCTCATCTCGGACAGGCTGGAATGTAAAATTTCAAGACCTGGAATTTATACAGAGTGTATAAAAATCAGGACGAATACTATCTATGTGGCGGATCCCAATGAGCTTGCCGGTAATAACAATATGGTAAAAGGCGGCTGCTTTTTACTGACTTCCTGTCCGGATTATGCCCTGCTGCAGGCAGAGGCGGATTTTTTGTATCCGTCCAGCCCGGTGGACAGAGTCACGCTTCTGGATCTTGTGCTGGAAGTTTTTGAAAAATTCAATACCTGGGAGGTCGCTCTGCACGATTGCTTAAATTCTGTTACCCCCTTGCAGGATGTCGGAGACTGCAGTCTCCTGTTTCTTCGCAATCCTGCTGGCATATATACCAATTCCTTCCGTATTCTGTGCTATTACGAGACGCCAAGGCCCCGGCAGCTGGCGCTGTACCATGAGGAGGATGTGGATGCTTTTCTGTCGGACGATGATATCAATGAGCTGCTGATGCATCCGGATTTTGCCGATTCCTGGATGTCTGAAGGACCGGAGCGATTTTGTTCCCTGGATCAGATGGTGAAAGTTCTCTACATCAATATTCAGATTAACGGGAAGAATTTATACCGTATTGTAGTCAATGAATATGATAATCCTTTCCGGGACAGCGATTATACGATTCTGAATATTTT
>DPJQ01000231.1:973-7902 GCA_003542935.1 Lachnospiraceae bacterium
TGCCGGATTTGTAAAAAAGATCCTGCAGAATGACTGTTCCGCCTGTTTCAGTCACCACCCGCAGGATTTTGATCAGACGCTCCTGGCTCTTTCCCATAACCTGATTTACAGCAGCCAGCATCTGGATGCTCTGGTCAAATCCTGCGGATGGAAACAGGATGATGTTTACTGCTGTTTTAAAATATTTGCGGTGAAAGACCAGATGGTAGGTTCCCTGGAGAATGCCTGCCTCCGCCTGGAAAAAATTGTGGATAAATCTTACGCAATTATTGATGAGAAGTATATTCTGTTTCTTGTGAACCTGGAGAGCTGCGGGAAAAGCTGCGCGGATGTTAAAGCAGAGATGGCGCTGCATTTCCGGGACTTTATGCTCAGGGCAGGCATCAGCGCCGAGTTTCGGGAGCTGAAACGTCTTTCCCAGTATTACGAACAGGCCAGTATAGCCCTCGCTATCGGCATGAAATCTGATCCGACAAAATGGACATACCCTTTTGAGCAGTACGCGCTTCGCTATATGGCCCGCCAGTGTACAGAACTGCTGGATCCGAAAGCTTTATGCATCCCTGGTCTTCTGCGGCTGATGGAGTACGACAGGAAAAAGGGCCGCAATTATGCGCAGATTCTCCGTGTATACATAGACAACAACATGAATGTGGCGGAGACAACGAGGAAAATTTTTGTGCAGAGGGCAACATTTCTTTACCAGTTAAAAAAAATCAAGGAAATCACCGGGCTGAACCTCAAGGATCCCATGACCCGATTTTATCTGGCGTGTTCCTATTATCTTCTGGATTTTGCCGGAGAGGGTTCCGAAGAAGTGTGAGGTATTAAACAAATCTTAAACCTTTACCTGATTTTTTCTTAAAAAATTTTTCCCTATACTATACATGGAGGTTGAAAGTGATATGTACAACATTCTGGTTTGCGACGATGAGAGGGATATCGTAGAAGCGCTGAAGATCTATCTGGAGGCGGAGGGCTACCGCACGTTTCCTGTATACACGGGGAAGGAGGCCCTGGCCGTCATGGAGCGGGCCGAGATCCACCTCGTGCTGATGGATATCATGATGCCGGTGATGGACGGCATCACCGCCATGGTGGAGATCCGCAGACGGAGCAATGTGCCGGTGATCCTCCTGACCGCCAAGGGGGAGGACACCGATAAAGTCCTGGGTCTGAATGTGGGGGCCGACGACTACGTGACGAAGCCCTTCAACCCGGTGGAGGTGCTGGCCAGAGTGCGCTCCCAGCTCCGGCGCTATATGCAGCTGGGCGGCGGAAAGAAAGAGGAGCGGGGGCTCATCGTACTGGGCGGTATTGAGTTGGATCCGAAGGCCGTGGAAGTGCGGCTGGACGGAGAAAAACTCTCCCTCACGCCCACGGAGTACGAGATCTTAAAGCTCTTCATGGAGCATCCCGGCGAAGTGCTCTCGCCGAAGGAAATCTACCGCCGGGTCTGGAAAGAGGCACCTGTAAGCGCCGAGGGTACCGTCGCCGTGCATATCCGTCATCTCCGGGAAAAAATAGAGATCAATCCTTCCGATCCCCGCTACCTCAAAGTGGTGTGGGGACAGGGGTATAAGCTCGAGAGAGGGGACAGACGATGAAAAAATTACTGACAAAAGGCTGGGCAAAATGTATTGCCGGTGTGCTGGCTACGTTTTTCTTTGCCGCGACGGTGGTCTGCGGGGTGTGTACGGCAGCTATGGTGGAGGAGGGATATTATATAGATTCCCTGGAAAAGTTCCAGGATCAGGGACTGAGGCCCACGATAGAGGATTATAGCCATACCGTATACGAACTGTATAAAAGTGACAGTGACCAGCCCTGGCTGGGAGAGACAGAAGAATTCCGTTTCCGTCTGCTGGACGCGGAGGGGAAGGAACTGGCGGGAAACTACCGGGAAGAAAAGGAATACGAATTTTTTGAGGCCTGGGAATATCCGAAGGATAAGCAGGAGCTGGGGATGTATGGGGCCGGGGAATGGCCGGAGGATGCACCCTTTATGGCTGTACCGGAAAAAGGAACTATGCAGTACAAGTCGCGCATGGGTGTGGAGGTCTATGCGGTGGCGGAGGACTCCGATACCTGGAACTGGTACTCTACGGTGCCAGCCTGTACAATAGAAGTCTATATAAACCGGGCGGCCGCGGCGAAGACCTATGCGGATGTGCTGGGGCCTCTCGGGAAGATCTATCATGCCCGTGCCGCATTTCCGGTCAGTTTTGTGGGCGGTCTGCTGTTGGTAGGGGCCTGTCTGGCCTTTCTGTATGCGGCGGCGGGGCGTAAAGGTGACAGCGAAGAGATCCGGACGGGTATTCTGGAGCAGCTCCCTTTTGATGTGTTCACCGGACTGATTTGTCTGGCCGTGATAGCATTGACAGGGGTGGCTATAGAAGCTCAGTGGCTGGAACCGATTCCCCGGCTGGTGATTACGGCGGTATTCATCCTGTGCGGCTGGTTTATCGGCCTGCTCTACACACTCAGTATCGCCGTGCGGCTGAAACGCCGCGAGCTTTTCAAGGGCTGGCTGACTGTACGCGTTCTGTGCTGGTGCGCCCGCCGGCTGAGGGAGGCGGGCCGTATACTCGGTATCCTTCTCCGCGGTCTCCCGCTGTACGGCAAGGTCCTCGCGGCCTACGTGCTGCTGGCTGTGGTGGAAGGGATCCTGATCTCGGTGTGCTGGTATGACATGGAAGTTTATATGTTGTTCTGGATCCTGGAGAAGATCCTGCTGGCCCTGGGGCTGGCTTATCTGGTGCTGGTGCTGCGCAAACTGCAGCAGGGAGGTAAAGAGATCGCCTCCGGCAACATGGATTACCATGTGGACACCAGGTACATGTTCTGGGATTTTGAGGATTTTGGCGAGTGCCTGAACCATATCCGGGACGGCCTGGGCCGGGCGGTGGAGGACCGGATGAAGAGCGAACGTTTTAAGACGGAGCTGATTACCAACGTATCCCACGATATCAAGACGCCGCTGACATCCATCATCAGCTATGTAGATCTGATTAAAAAAGAAGAGCTGCCCACGGAGACCCTGCGGGAGTATGTGGCGGTGCTGGATCGCCAGTCCCAGCGGCTGAAGAAGCTGATCGAGGATCTGGTGGAGGCCTCCAAGGCATCCACGGGAAATCTGACGGTGCAGCTGGCAGAGTGTGACGTGCAGGTGCTCTTAAACCAGTCCATGGCCGAGTATCAGGAGAAACTGGAAAAGGCCGGCCTGACCCCCGTACTGAAACAGCCGGACAGTCCCGTGCATATTCGGGCCGACGGCCGCCATCTGTGGAGGATCTTCGATAATCTGCTGAACAATATATGCAAATACGCCATGCCGGGCACCCGGGTGTACCTCGACGTAGCCCTCCTGGACGGCGAGGCCCGGATCACCTTCCGCAATGTCTCGGAATCCCCGCTGCAGATGGACGGGGAGACCCTGCTGGAGCGTTTTGTCCGGGGCGATACATCCCGTCATACCGAGGGGAGCGGCCTGGGGCTGTCCATCGCGGCCAGCCTGGCCCAGCTGCAGCACGGCCGTCTGGAACTTGTGACCGACGGCGATCTCTTTAAAGCGGTGCTGGTCTTTCCGGCAGTATCGCCCGCGGGGATTCCGGCGGAGGACCGGAACAGAGTGCTGTAGGGCGGTTGCCGGCGTATGAAAACCATGTTTCGCGTGTATGCGGTACGTGCCCGAAAAATGGGAGGTGTTGGGAGAGAAGTCATGTTATTGATGAAAAATGCTTTTCTGGAGCTTTCCAGAAAAAAAACGAAAACCTTTCTGTTGTGTTTCGTATTTACCGTGATCTTCACCGGGGAGCTGGGAGCCCTGACTGTCCTTGATTCCGCCAGGGCGGCCAGGGAGCCGGTTCTGGCAGGGATCGGCGCTACGGTTACGCTGGAATGGGCCCCGGAGTACGCGGAAAAGGAAGGTACGGAAGACGCCGTTTTTACGGAGGAAGTGGCTGCAAAGCTGGCCTCCGCCGGGCATGTCGTCGGTGTAAACCAGAGGTGCTCGGATTATGCCCTGCCGGTGGATTTTAAAAACTGCAGACGGTATGAGGGCGAGGATCCCTGTGCGCAGGAGCCGGGGAATCTGGCGGACGAGGGCATGGAGGATTGGGTCGTACTGGAGGGGGACGACCGGATCGATCTGGCCGATGCGTTCCGGCTGGGCCGGGCGGAGGTGGTTTCGGGAGAATATCCCTCCTCCGGTCGTGCCGGCGTACTGATATCCCGGCAGCTTGCCGAAGATAACGGTCTGGACATCGGCAGTTCCATGAACTTTTCGGCCCATGGGAAGGAGGCGGAACTGACCGTTGCGGGTATATATGAGACGAAAGCCTCTTTCATTGTGACGGAGGATAATATCGTGGGTCCCGGTGTATTTGCCTTCAGCCCCTTTAACCGGATCTACACGGATGCCGGCACGGCGGCGGAGCTGTTCGGTATGGAAAAGGCGGAACAGCCCATAGACGTCTACGTGGATACTCCCGGCCATGTACAGGCTGTCGGCGAGGAGATACGGGGAATGGATCTTGACTGGTCGGTGTACAGCCTGGTCAATACCACGACGGTGGCGTACAGCGATCAGGCGGGGGCCATAGAGGCGGTGATCTATACGTCCGGTATTTTCTTTGCGGCCATGTCCGCGTTTTCCGCCATTGCTCTTTTTCTGGTCATGGGGATCTGGGCGGCCCGGTTTCCCTATGAGGACGGCATCTGTCTGGCCCTGGGGGCATCCCGGTGGTTCGCCGTAGCAAAGCTGTTTGTCTCTTCTCTGTTTATAGCGCTGCCGTCCCTGGTATTGGCGCTGCCCGCATCCCGGTGGCTGGCCGCCGGAATCCTTGAGGCGAAGAATGCGGAGACTGCGGGGATGAGCGGGGAGTATGCTACTTTTGCCACGGGCCTTGAGCCTGTGGCGGAGGTGGCTTTGAAAAATCCGGACGCCGGGCTTCTGGCAGGATTCGCTTTTGTGGTCCTGGCGGTGGTGTTGGTGTCCTGCCTGGCGCCGGCCGGCGCCGTGTGTCGGTTAAAGCCCAGGGAAATATTGTCGGGGAGGTGTGCGTGATGCTTACCATGCAGGATGTGAGCTATTCTTACAGAAAAAGGGGGAAACGCCGTAAGGTGCTGGCGGGAGCCACGGCTTCTTTTGCGCCGGGGAAGGTGTACGCCCTGTTCGGGGGATCCGGCGCGGGCAAGACAACCTGCCTGTGCCTGCTCGGCGGGCTGGACAGTCCCCAGACGGGGGAGATCCGCCTTGACGGGAAAGAGTTGAGGGAGATCGGCGGGAGCAGGTTGCGCAGGTCGGAGGTCTCCTATGTATTTCAGGATTACCATCTGTTTCCCTATATGACGGCGGTGGAAAATGTGGCGTTTGCGGCGTCCATCGCAAAGAAAACAGCGGGCCGGGAGCAGATCAGGGAGCTTTTGCTGTCGCTGGGCATTGATGATGAGACTATGGCCCGTCCCGTCAGGGCCACTTCCGGCGGGCAGCAGCAGCGCATTGCCATCGCCCGGGCCCTGGTCACGGAGCCCTCCTACATATTGGCCGACGAGCCCACCGGGAATCTGGATCAGGAGAATACGGCGCATATCATGGATATCCTGGTGGATATGGCCCATAGGCAGAAGAAGTGTGTGATCATTGCCACCCACTCCGCCGACGTATGCGGCCGCGCCGACGTGCGCCTCAAAGTGGACGGGGGAAGGTTGTGGGAGGCGGCAGGATGAGCGGCATGGGCCGCCTCTGTCTTCTTACGGTGCGCAGGCCGAAACATTCTCTGCGACCTTGAATCCTATGGCCGGGCGTTGGATGTGGCAGAGACATCATCGGGGATCGATATCTATGCGGCGGACATGGGGACGCTGGAACAGGTGTATGACAGGATCATGGCCCTGGATCTGCCAGAGGTTCTCTACACTCTGGACAACGCGAGTAAAGGAGCCGTCGAGCGGGGCACCCTGTCTTCCTACCGTGCACTGAAATCCACGGCATCGGTGCTGGTGACGATCTCCACGGCGGCGGCCCTTGTCCTGGCGGTGCCGCTGGGGACGGCCCTGGTCTCCGCCTGCCGGGAAGGACCGGTCCGCGGAGCCCTGGCGGCCTCCGGTGCGCTGGCCAGCCCCGATATGGACGGTATGCTGTCCGCAGCCATCGGGCAGGCAGTGCGGCCCGCGGCCTATATCCGTCTGGGACTTTCTTATCTGGCGGCGGCCTAGCTGTCGGTGGGCGTCTGCGCCATCACGATCTTTCGCTGCAAACCGGCGGTTTTGTTTCATACACAGTGAAGTTTTCTGTATATTTTATCCGGCGCATCTGCCGGTATTGGGTCGGCTGCTGCGGGGATTTTGGCTTTTGGAAAGTCTGGCGGCATTCCGAGTTTTGCTACGCAAAAGCCGCCCCTCATTCCTGAATCATGTTCTCACGGAATGCGCAGTACACCGAAGGCGTCCTTTAGGAAATGCGCATTCCTGCCCCATGAAAAGTAACCAGGTGGATGTCCTTTTACATTTTTACGGAATAGAATTATTGACAATACGCATAATACGCATTATAATAGAATTAAATTAACGGAAAGGAGAGATGCCATGGCTGAATAAGGAGGTATTGGATGAGATTTAGAGAAATTGAAAGTATGATATTAGAAAACGGCTGGTATCAAGTAAAGCAAAAAGGCTCACACCATCAATACAAACACCCGACTAAGCCTGGAAAAGTTACAATTCCAGAACATGGAGGGGATTTGAACCCCGATACAGTAAAATCAATTATGAAACAAGCGGGGCTTTAAGCCCCATTTGCTCAATTTAGATAAACGGAGGTGAATATATTGAAATTGATTTATCCGGCAATATTTAAGCCTTTTACAGATCAAAGCGGAGGATATGTGGTAGAGTTTCCGGATTTACCCGGTTGTGTAACAGAGGGA
>DPJQ01000188.1:0-187 GCA_003542935.1 Lachnospiraceae bacterium
TCCGCGCATCTCCGACATCTCTCCACGCATCTCCGACATCTCTCCCTGCATTTCTGTAATGTCTCCGCGCATTTCTGTAATGTCTCCGCGCATCTCCGACATCTCTCCCTGCATAGCCGTGATGTCCCCGCGCATCTCCGACATCTCCCCCTGCATGGCCGTAATGTCTCCGCGCATCTCCGACATC
>DPJQ01000188.1:542-712 GCA_003542935.1 Lachnospiraceae bacterium
CATCTCCGACATCTCCCCCTGCATAGCCGTAATATCTCCGCGCATTTCCGTGATGTCCCCGCGCATCTCCGACATCTCTCCCTGCATTTCTGTAATGTCTCCACGCATTTCCGTGATGTCTCCGCGCATTTCCGTGATGTCTCCGCGCATTTCTGTAATGTCTCCGCGCA
>DPJQ01000188.1:1018-1293 GCA_003542935.1 Lachnospiraceae bacterium
TTCTGTAATGTCTCCGCGCATTTCCGACATTTCTCCTTGCATATTACCTACGGTTTCCAACAGTTTGTCAAGTTTTTCAGTGTTTGTCATTAATTTCTCCTTTACTTCTAAGGCTCCGCACTCTCTGTAATATGCATTATCTTATTCTCGTTACACAATATTGTACCACACATGGTTACGTGTGTCTACATTTTCAACGGCATTTCACAATTTTATCCTCTCGTTTTTACATTTTGGTGCAAAAAACGACAGGAGACTGTAAAAACACCCCTGCC
>DPJQ01000188.1:1556-2297 GCA_003542935.1 Lachnospiraceae bacterium
GAGACTGTAAAAACACCCCTGCCATTTTTTCAACTGCTACGTCAATCAAGTTTATTCTGTTTCCCTGCATCTACCACAAACTCATAGCTCCCGCTGCCGAGTTCATGATTATCTCCATCCAAAACCAATGTAGCAGAAGCATTCGCCGGGATCGTACAGGTATAGATCACTTTTTCCTCCTGCAGCTGCCAACCGCTCTTGAGCAGACCAAAGGGAGAGTCTATCCGGCCGGATACCCGGCCAAAGCCTCCGATCACCGGCGCCAGTATAAAATGCTCATATCCCGGATGAGCCCAAGCACCACCTCGTAACACCAGGCCAGCACACTGCCCAGGGAATAACGATTCAAACTGTTCATCGCATTGTTCCCCCCCAAATCCCTCCTCATGGGTATAGCTGCTCCACCGCTCCCATATGGTAATGACGCCCTGGGTGACCGGATATAACCAGCTCGGGTACGCCCTGTCTCCTTCTCCACAAAATATCGATTTTAATAGGCCCCGGCCTGTTCCTCAACCTCTCCGAAATGAACTGCATCCTCCTCCAGTCCAAGAATATGGGCAAACCGTTTCATATAAGCCGCTTCACAGTTACTCTTCTTCTGTTTCCTCCGCAGGCTGCCAGGCTTTTCCAAACCCTATATCCTTGAAAAGTGCCGCCAATCCGGTAATCTGCTTCAACCGCAGGATCTCGTCCCGATCCATTCCCAAATGTTTAGATATCCAGGCATCCGACCGTCCC
>DPJQ01000188.1:2609-2857 GCA_003542935.1 Lachnospiraceae bacterium
GATATCCAGGCATCCGACCGTCCCAGTTCATGCAGTTCCTTGACAATATTACTCATCATATCCACATTATGATTTCCCCTGGCACGGTTGTGCCGGATCGTGCTGGCCATCCTCTGGTCGATCGGCTTATCAATTACTGACACCGGCAGCATGCCCTTCTCCCTCTCGCGGATATCCGGATGCTCCAACATCACCCGATAGCGATGAAATCCATCTACGATAATATATTCATCCTTCTCCTTATCATA
>DPJQ01000188.1:3135-12126 GCA_003542935.1 Lachnospiraceae bacterium
ATAATAGCATACAATCGGCATCGTATAACCGTCCACCCGGATACTGTCATACAGCAGCCGCATCTCCGGGGGGGCCACTGCATTAGGATTATACGTATTCGGCTTCACTTTATGGATCGGCACTGAAATCACGTTATAGACAGGGCTTCTATACTCCATAAGACATCTCCTCTACACTTTTATATTTATCCCGAATCATATTGATCCTTTTTTGCTGCTCTCTGGTCATACCAAACCCCATAAAACGACAGATATGGTCATTTTTCAGAATACAGAAGCACATACGTTTCCAGCTGGGGATATCCCTTGACGATTTAATATCATCCGTCTGATCAGGGATTTTGCCTGTAAAAATGATTCTTGATTTCTTGTTCAAGGTATAATTAGAAACACCGTTCCTGCGGATTTCGTAACCGTGGGCTTCCAGCTCCCGAATGGTTTCCTCATCCAGGCCGCCGCCTGTCTTACGCCAAAACTCCATAGAAGTATTAAACTTTTTAACATAATTATTGCGCAGACGGACAGGAAGCGTGTCCAACAGAAACAGTGTGTAAGATTTCCAGGTGTGCCCCGGAGGCAGAGTCACATTGCGGTAGCCCATAGCTTTTGTCTTACCGTATATGCTGGCAAAATTAGCTCCCTGTACCCGCCCCACCAGCTTTACCCATATCTGCGGGTCAATAACCCGATATAAATTCAGAGAATCCTTAGAATAATCGTTGAACGGCGATGCCACACGCATTTGCCCCACAGTCAGCCCAGCCATATAATAGAGATCATACAGGCGGTTGTACTCATAACCAAACCGCGCATAAGCATGCCAAACATCCTGTACGCTCCAATCATACATTGGAGAGGCGCACCAGACATCTTTAAATTGCCTGGTGATCCAACACGTCCCGTTATAGCCATATTTTTTGTTCAAAAATCCGCTGTAACGCTGCAGGGACTCATCGGCCCGCATCCCCAGCAGGCAGACCGTTTTCCTGTCCCCATGGGACATACGGTACCATCGGCCAAATTGTTTTGCCAAATCTTCCTGATGCATCCGGTAACGGTACGTTGTCATCGGATTATTCTCCAGATTAATCACATATTTTTTATCTGGCATAGGCCTCACCCAGCTTTCCTTCTTCTTGTCATCCCAGGGATACCAGTACATCTGGTAATTGCTGAGCGCCGTACGCGTCGCCATCGGCAGACAGACCCAGTAAGGCTCCACCTCATCCTGTATTTTTTCAAATGTTTTTTCGACATATTCCGTCGTCACTGTATACTGGGCCTCAAAATCCTGATGAAACACAGCAATTCTTTTATCCGGGTAATTGGCTTTCTGGTACTCCAGCACCATATTCAGCAGCAACCCACTGTCCTTTCCCCCGGAAAACGAGATATAAATATTGTCAAATTCCTCAAAAATATACTTTATACGCTGTTGAAACGCCTCATACACATTCTGCTCAAAATATTCTCTCACCATAGGCGATCCTCCAATCCCGTGTATACCTCATGAAACTGCTGTATGTTAATTTATCACAGGAATCCGAAAATTTCAACTTTTCTGTCAAATTATGGAAATTCAATGCATATCCCGACACTTATTCGGATATCGGCAGATATCCGCGCACATTAAAAAAGCAGATATTTTCCCTGTTCAAAAAAGAAAATATCTGCTCTCTATGCTATAGTAAACCGGACATTTCCCATGCCTCAACTTACCTGATAAACATCCGCATAATGTACGCCAAAACTCTTTGCCGCTTCATGGCTGTTTTTAAATATATCTACATGGCCATAGACTGTACCTCGGTCTTCCACCGTGTAGACCGTACCGTTGATGCTGATTTTCGTCCCCAAAGGGACACCGCCCATAGCCACCGTACGTCCCTGCGTCGCCTTTGTGCCGCTGGCCGTAATACCATTGGCTTTACCGCAGCACTGTACACAGGCACAATACGCAGTCAGTTTGAACCGGCCCAGATACTTACCGGAGGAACCGCCTTCCGAAGAACCGCTGTCCGGAGACTGCGGAGGTGCGGACATACCGGAGGATGACGCTGCCTTTGCCGGCGCATTTTGTGCCGCTGCGTTCTGGGCAGCAGCTGTTTGTCTGGCTTTTTCTTCCTCTGCCCTCTTTTTCGCCAGGGCAGCGGCCGCCTGCTCGTCCTTCTGTTTCTTGATCAAAGCATTCAACTCATTTTCCTGGCTGCTGATCTGGCCAAGAAGCCTGGAAACCTCGGACTTGCTGTCCTCGATCTCGCTCTCATACTCACGAATCTGAATATATGTATCTTCAACGAGAAGGGCTACTTCCTCCTCTTTCTCTTCATATTCATTCTGAAGCTGAGCGATAGCTGCCTCTTCTTCCTGAACCTGAATCTCCTTATCCTCTATGGTCTGAACCGTCTTTTCGTACTCATCCAGCATTTCACGGTCATACTCGGCAATTGCAGAGATCTGATCCGCTTTATTCAGAAAATCCGCCAGACTTTTCGCGCTAAACAAAAGCTCTATGTAACCGGATTCACCATTCTCATACATATACTGGATACGAAGCTTCATATCCTCGTACTGCTGTGCCTTGAGCGTTTCCGCATCGGCCAGCTCTCCCTGTACCAGCTTTAACTCGCTTTGCTTTTCATCATATTGCCTCTCCAGTTTGGCAAGAGTTTCTTTCAACTCTTCCATCTGGCTGTTCAATTCCGTCAGATACGCTTCTTTATCATTTTTTTTACTGCGCAGACTTTCCAGCGCTTTTTGGGCAGTCTGATAATTGGCTTTCGTCTCTCTCTGTTCTGCTTTCTTACTGTCGATCTGTTCCTGGGTGGTCTGGGCAAAACACTCCAACCCCATCGCCAGCGTCAACAATAGAGAAAGAAGAACAGCCGTTGTTTTCCTTCCCATTATGAGCACCTCACATTTTAGTAGGCCCATTATATCATGGATTGTCCCATATGAAAAGTGATTTTTTAACTTTTCGTAATCTTTTTGCAATAATTGCATATATTTGTAATTATTCAGCACAAATCGAAGCATTTCCCACGGGATGCCTTCGGTGATGAGATTTTGCACTCCTGAATCATTTCCTTACGGTCTCAGCAGCAAGTGCTTCGACCTGTACTGAACAGTTACAATTTATTTACAGTAAATCGAATTATCTTATTTAATTCGACCGCCATCCGGACAAATATTTATTACGAAGTATGCCATTTACCAGCTTCCCCCACCCCAGGGGATACCCATCCACGCAGACCAGCTGCCAGCCATTCTCTCTTGCACATTCACCGGATACCACCTGTAAAGTTTCTCCCTTTAAATACCGGCCCGTGCGCGGATCATCCGCGGCGAGATTCAGACAGGAATCATACCGGGAAGACGTGATGGCCATGGCCAGGGGCTGGGACGGCTCGAAACGCCCTTTTTTCAGCTCTCCGACCAGAAGTCCGTTACGGACAAAGGAAAGTCCCCGGGGAACATCCGTCTCCGGCAGCATATAGACCATAGATCCCCGCACCTCCAGCCGCTCCCCGGGAAACGGAAAATCCATATGAGCAAAAAAATCGTCGAAAAGTTTCTGCTGCCCCTCATCCAACCGCAAGCCGCCTTTTTTTCTTTCCGGACCGTGCCGCTTTTTCCGGCGTTCTTTGCCACATTCCGGAGGATTGCCGTAGCTTGCGGCCTGTATCGCTCCGTCCGCTTTGCATTTTTGCAGCAGGGCCATATAATGCCCCTCCCCACGGATCCGATGCGGCCATAATCGTACGGTTTTTTCCAACCCCGGCAAGCTGCCGCCCCACTCCGGTATTCCCGGCGCAAACCCCTCACAGGGCAGCATATCTTCCGGCTCCAGCTCAGGCCAGCGCTCCAGAATACGGCTTATACTCCCCTCATTTTCCACAGGAGCAAAGGTGCAGGTGGAATACAAAAGCTTTCCGCCGGGACGCAGCATCTTCACCGCCTCATCGAGAATCTTCATCTGCATCCCCGCGCAGACCCTGGGCTTTTCCGGCGTCCACGCCCCCACCATGGCCGGCTCCTTGCGGAACATCCCCTCTCCGGAACAGGGCGCGTCCACCAGGATTTTATCAAAATACTCCGGAAAACACCGGGCCAGCCGCTCCGGATCCTCATTGGTCAGAAAGGCATTGGCAACCCCGAACATCTCTATATTTTTCAATAACCCTTTCATCCGTGAACCGCTGATATCGTTGGACACCAAAATTCCCTGCCCTTTAAGCTGCGCTCCCAGCTCCGTGGACTTCCCTCCCGGCGCTGCGCACAGATCCAGCACCCGCTCCCCCGGCCGCACTTCCAGCCGCGAAGCCGGCGCCATGGCGCTGGGTTCCTGCAAATAATACAGCCCTGCAAAGTAATAGGGATGCCGCGAGGGCCTGTCCTCCTCCTCATAATAGAACCCGTTCTCTACCCAGGGGATCTTCTTCAGATGAAACGGAGCAATGCGCACAAATTCCTCCGGTGTGATCTTCAAGGTATTCACCCTGAGTCCCCGGGTGCGCGGTTTGTCATAGGAGGCCGCAAACTGTGGGTATTCGTCTCCCAGCATCATCTTCATCCGTTCCCTGAACTTTTCCGGTAGTTCCATATAAATTCCTTCTCTCCCCTCTGTACAGCCAATATAAAGCCGGTGAACCTGTCGCTCACCGGCTTTATATCACTTTCATTCTTCGCCCGTCCCATTTCGCATGGCCATCTCGTAGCTCTCCAGGATGATCTGCTGAATCCTGACCCTCGTATCCGAATTGATCGGATGGGCAATGTCCCTGTACTCACCTTCCGCCGTCTTGCGGCTCGGCATGGCAATGAACAAACCCTTATCGCCTTCGATGACCTTGATGTCATGTACCACAAACACCTCATCAATGGTAATGGACACTACAGCCTTCATTTTGCCTTCTTTGGAAACTTTTCGGACTCTCACATCTGTAATATTCATCATTGACCTCCATTCGTGCACGTATTAACCTGCATACACAAAATGGCGATGTAAAAACTTACAGTACGCTTAGTAAGAAAAACAGGGCACTTTCCTTCCGTACACTATATTTTTCTGTACCATCACAGAAAGTGCTCCGCATTCTCGTATCACACCCAATAGTCAGAAAGAAAACCTGTTGTACATTATGCCCTGCCCTGATGGCTAAGAGGCAGCCGCGGATCAGTGTGGATATCTCTCGTTCTCTTCGACAACGATCTTAATCTTGTCTTCACCGCAATAGTAGGAGTTGGCTCGAATCGTATCTCTGGACTCCACAATGCAATTCTCTATATGCGTATTATCACCCAGATACACATTGTTGAGAATAATAGAGTTCTTGATCACACAATTGTTGCCTACATAAACGTCCTTGAACAATACAGAATTTTCTACTGTACCATTAATGATACAGCCACTGGATACCAGACTGTTGCGCACGTCGCTTCCCGGGTTATATTTTGCGGGGGGCAGATCATCCACCTTGGACATTACAGCAGGACCCTGCATAAAGAAGTAGTCGCGGACTTCCGGTTTCAGGAAATCCATATTGGTCTGATAGTAGGACTCCACTGTAGAGATATTGCTCCAGTAAGATCCCATCCTGTAACCATAGACTCTCTTCAGGTTCTTATAGCGAACCAGAATGTCCTTGACAAAATCAAACCTTTCTTCCTGTGCGCTGCGCTCGATCAGCTCAATGAGCTGACGTCTGCGGATTACATAGATACCGGTAGAGATCGTGTTGGTTGATGCCACCATCGGTTTCTCCTCAAACTCTTCGATCCTGCCGTCCTCATTCATCTTTACACAGCCAAAGCGGGTCACGTCGTCGGATGTCTCCGTGCAGACTACTGTGATATCGGCGCGTTTCGCGATATGATATTCCAGCACCTTGTTGTAATCCAGTTTATATACACCGTCACCGGATGCGATAACTACATAGGGTTCGTGACTTCTCTTGAGCCAATCCAGATTCTGGTAGATGGCATCGGCGGTGCCTCTGTACCACCAGCTGTGATTGGCCGTCACGGTGGGAGTAAACAGATACATTCCTCCCTGCTTTCTTCCGAAGTCCCACCATTTG
Organism: Lachnospiraceae bacterium; assembly: GCA_003542935.1. Classification (GTDB taxonomy): domain Bacteria; phylum Bacillota; class Clostridia; order Lachnospirales; family Lachnospiraceae; genus UBA11957. The sequence continues at coordinate 9,216 of DPJQ01000188.1, forward strand.
GAGGAACTCAAGTGTTCATTCAAGGAACGCGCGTTGTACTGGGTCAGTACGGCCACTTTCTGAATACGGGAGTTGGTCATATTGCTCAGTGCAAAGTCGATGCTTCGATAGCTTCCGGCCACGGGCATAGCCGCAATCGCTCTTTTATTCGACAGCTCGCGCATTTTGTTATTGTTGCCGCCCGCTAATACAATGCCTAATGCTCTCATGCTCATTCACCGTCCTTCCCCACAAGCGCCCCGCCAGCCGGCAGCTCTCCGTTCGGATAGTCTTCCGGTTTCGTCACGGCCTTGATGGCGGTATTCTTACCGATCCGCACATTCGGCGGTATCACGGAGTTCTCTCCGATCGTTACCAGGCCAAACGCATAGACCTTGGGTTTCAGAACGTTCTCAGCTTCCGGGCCCTCGCCCATGATCACATTCTCGCCAACCTTTACATTCTCCGCAATGATCGCTTTCTCGATCCGGCAGTTTTTCCCGATCACCGTATCGCCCATGATAATGGAATCGCGGACAACAGCTCCCGGCTCCACCGTTACATTCACACCGATGACGGAGTTATGTACCTCCCCCTCGATGTTACAGCCCTCGCTGATCAAACTGCGGTCGATCACCGCGTTCGATCCCACATACTGGGGGCGGATCACATCGCACTTCGTATAGATTTTCCAGAATTCTTCATATAAATTAAACTCCGGAATGATATCGATCAACTCCATATTGGCTTCCCAGTAGGAGCCCAGTGTTCCCACATCTTTCCAGTAACCGTTGAACTCATAGGCATACAGCCTTTTGCCGCCGTCACGCAGATAGGGCAGGATATGGAAACCAAAATCCAGGTTCGCTGTGCCCTTCATCTCCTCGAAAGCCTCTTTGAGCACCGGCCAGCTGAAGATATAGATACCCATATTGGCCAGATTGCTCCTGGGATGGGCCGGTTTCTCCTCGAAATCCGTCACCCGGCCGTTACCGTCGGTGATCATAACGCCGAAACGGCTGGCCTCTTCCATGGGAACCGGCATACAGGCGATGGTCAGATCAGCCTTGTTAGCCTTGTGATAATCCAGCATCACCTCGTAATCCATCTTGTAAATATGGTCGCCGGAAAGGATCAGAACATAATCCGGATTGTACTGCTCCATATACGCCATATTCTGGTAAATGGCATCCGCCGTACCGGCGTACCATTCCGCGCCGCCGCTCTTCTCGTAGGGCGAGAGAACGGTCACGCCGCCCACATTGCGATCCAGATCCCACGGGATACCGATACCGATATGGGTGTTCAGACGGAGGGGCTGATACTGGGTCAGCACGCCCACCGTATCTACTCCGGAATTGATACAATTACTGAGCGGGAAATCGATAATACGATATTTACCGCCGAATGCCACAGCAGGCTTGGCAACTTTCTCCGTCAGGACACCCAAACGGCTGCCCTGCCCACCTGCCAGAAGCATTGCGATCATTTCTTTTTTCATCAATGCAATCACCTCTTGTCCTGTAGTAAAGCTATTATAACACAGTCAACTGAAATAGTGAACAACTTTACATATTTTTTTCATTTTTTTTGCACCATTTTAGGATATTTGTCATATGTTTCTCTTGATATCTTACGGTAACGATGTCACTTTGCCCTATTTTTTGGTGCTTCCGCAACATTTCCTTGCGGCCTGCCCGGCATGGCAAAAGAACGACATTAAATTTGCTTTTTTTTCTTCCTGTAGTATAATTAAGAAGAATTGTAACTGCCCGGTTCCTTCACAGTTACAGACCGTTGCAATATAAACCTTAAAAAAGGAGTTTCCATAATGTATCATATTCAGTTTACATCCCCCGTACATGTACATTTCATCGGCATCGGCGGCATCAGCATGAGCAGTCTGGCCGAGATCCTTATGACCAACGGCTTTCCCGTGTCCGGCTCGGATGCCCGCGAGAGCGATCTGACCCGCCATCTGGAGGAGATGGGCGCACGGGTGGACATCGGCCAGAGGGCCGGCAATATCACCGACGGTATCGGCCTGGTGGTCTACACCGCGGCCATCAGCGAAGATAATCCCGAGCTTGCGGCTGCCAGGGAAAAGGGGATTCCCCTCCTCACCCGGGCGGAACTTCTGGGGCAGATCATGCGCAATTATCCGGTGCCCATCGCCGTGGCCGGCACCCACGGGAAAACCACTACCACCTCCATGGCCGCCCTGGCCCTTCTGGAAGCCGGCATGGATCCCACGGTCAGTGTGGGCGGCATCCTGCCGGAGATCGGCGGCAACCTGCGGATCGGCCACTCCGACACCTTTATCACGGAGGCCTGCGAGTACACCAACAGTTTCTTAAGCTTTTTCCCGAAGATCGCCATCATATTGAACGTGGATGCCGACCATCTGGATTTTTTCAAGGACATATATGATATAAGAAACTCTTTCCACCGGTTCGCCGGACTGCTGCCCACAGACGGTACACTGATCATCAATAATGACACCCCCGAGGTGTCTGCCGTGACCAGGGGGCTTACCTGCCGGACCGTCACGTTCAGCCTGTCGGGAAACGGCGATTACACTGCCGGGGATATCACCTGGGATCCTGAGGGATGCGCTTCTTTTGAGGCTTTTTTCAAGGGTGCGCCCGTGGGGCTCTTCACCCTCCATGTACCGGGGCTTCACAATGTGTCTAATGCCCTGTCCGTCATTGCCATGGGCTTCTGCCTGGGTATGGATGCCGCCACGATTCAGCGGGGATTTGACCGGTTCGGCGGCACAAAGCGCCGTTTTGAGCATAAAGGCGTTGTAGGAGGCGTGACAGTGATCGACGATTACGCCCACCATCCCACAGAGATCCGGGCCACCCTCACCACCGCAAAGAACTATCCACATAAGACTACCTGGTGTGTGTTCCAGCCCCACACCTACACC
>DPJQ01000188.1:12387-12799 GCA_003542935.1 Lachnospiraceae bacterium
GCCCCACACCTACACCCGGACCAAAGCCCTTCTAGACGACTTCGCCGAGGCTCTGTCCCTGGCAGACCAGGTCGTCCTGGCGGATATTTACGCGGCCAGGGAAAAGAATACCGTGGGCATTTCCTCCCTGGATCTGCAGGAAAAGCTCCTGGCCCGGGGCGTATCCTGCCACTATTTCCCCACTTTCGACGAGATCGAGACGTTCCTTCTGGAAAACTGCGGGCCTGATGATCTGCTGATCACCATGGGAGCCGGAGATGTGGTCAAAATAGGAGAAAAACTGCTGGGAATCTGACACACCGCCCCGGCATCCGTCGGCAGCATGCATCAGAAAGCGAAAAAAAATTTTTATTAACATCGGAACCCCCCGTATTTCCCGGATTTTTGGGAGTTATCCACATTATCCACAGAT
>DPJQ01000038.1:0-7535 GCA_003542935.1 Lachnospiraceae bacterium
CGTACATAAAAAACACCGAAATCTTTATATATGTTTTTTTCATTTTCTCATCCTCTCTACTTTGCATGTAATATCCTATCTTTTCATAATTTCTTATTCATTTGTCATGGGTATCACCCTTTTCCCTACTCACGGTACTGACTGGCTGTCAGCGATTGGCTCTGTTTTGTTTTTATCACGTAACGATAATAATCATCATGATAAGAATTCCCCCATTCTCTAGTAATTTGGTAATAGATATATTTGGGTGTCATCTTTCCGATACTGGTTGCCTGTATATTCTTCACTACGGTTTTCTTCCCTGTACCAGAGAGATTGCAGGAACGGATACGGAAAGTATTCATTGTTTCATAACTATCATTGAGATACTCCGCATAATAGAGCTTCTTGCCTATGATCTGCACAGTATACATTTTTTTTGTAATTCTAACTTTTTTCCCACTTACGCAATTATAGGTATATAAGTCCAGCGGATCCGCAGAACCGGAATTGGGCACAGCGATCAGATATTTTCCGTGCTGCATCCACACCTCGGCATTTTTCATCACGCGCTTAATCTTTTTTGTTTTCATATCTAAGCAGTAGGTATGTATTTCATCAATATATTCATCTGAAGTACAGCTCAGATACAATTTCTCTTTATACCGAACTTCAAATTCGGAAAAATTCCTCGTTTTATTAAGATATTGTTTACCTTTCTTGTCAGTTCCAATCCGATAAATGTAATCTACAGTATGCCATTCATCGTCCACTTCTTTGGACTCTGCATAATACACTGTTTTTCCGTCGGAAAAACAGTCTCTCATCTTTCGTCCTTCTGCGGCCTTGGCCAGCACGGTTCCATTTCCCTTTTTAGACTTTGAAATTCTGATTGTTTGCGAATCCGACCCAATCCAGATATAATAGCTTCCTATCTTCTTCTCCCTGCTACCATTTTCAAAACCCGCTGCCCAGACTTGGATAGGCGCTCCAAGTTTAAGAATCAAAGAAACAAAAAGCACCACTCCAAAAATGTGTAATCCATATTTTTTCATTTTTCGTTTCCTTTCCTACATAAGTATTTTAGGCTTATTATAATTCTATTAGATTTATAAGTCAACAAATTATATCCTTGGGATCAAATTTTCGCAACAAAAAACAGGGCATTTCTGTCCTGCTTTTCATTACGTTAATTAACTAAAAGATAAACCTTTTCACACCTCCGCCATATCCACCAGCACCCGAACCACTTTTAAGATCCGCTCCTTCTCCCGATCCGAAACCGCCCTCATACGGTCGTACAGTTCGCTGGCCTCCAGCTGAGCGGAGACAGCCAGCTGATCAGAAAGCAGGAAATCCGCATTCACATCCAGCTCATTAGCAATTTTTATAAAAGTTTCCAGCTTAGGAGCCTTAACTCCCCGTTCAATGACGCTGACATGCTGTACGCTCAAATTCAGCCGCTCCGCCAGCTGTTCCTGGGTATAGCCTTTTTGCTCTCTCGCTGCCTTGATCTTCTGCCCCATTGCTTTCAGCTCCATACTACCCCCGTTTCTATAAATATCTAATAGTTCTATTGGAAGTAGTATAATTCTTTTCATTTATCTTATACAGCATCCGTAAGGCTTACTCTAAATCTAGCAGGAGTTAATTAAGTAAGCTTATATCATCCCGAAATCACGCAGCTCCTGGTGAAAGGCGCGATGCCGGGGATACTCGCCCCGATACGCCTCCATCAGCTTCGCTTTGCCCATCGGTTCGCCCCGGGACTCTTTCACCTCCCCCAGGGCGGCGATCCATGCGGCGCATTCGCCATAATAGTTCCTGCGGCCGCCGCCCACGATACCCTCTGTCCGCAGACGCACCCAGTTTTCAAGCTTTTCCAGTATAGCCCCGATTTCCTCCTCCGGCAAAACAATGTTTTCACGCCATTTGCGGAAACACTCCCAGAAAAATGCCTCATCCGCCATGGCACTGCTGCGGGCCGTTCCTCTGAGATATTCTTCTGCGGAAAACCGGGCTGCACCCACCGATCTTCGGCACATAACCATGATGCCCGGCCGAAGCGTCTCGTCGGCATAAAGATACAGAAGCCACAGCGCCATGCCTTCTTTCATAAAAGTACCTGACCATCCCAGGGCATCTTTCTCATGCATGCCCTCCGCCAGCATCCGGTGGAATTTCCCGTCAAAAAACAGCAATGTACAGTAGGTTTTATGGTCTATGCTGTTCTTTTTATTCGTTTCCGGATTGCCGAAACCATTACCGCTTTGCCCCGCACGGGTATATACATTTGTGTAAATAGTTTCCGCTGCGCTCTGATACTTTTTGCGATCCCCGCATTCCAGAATCAGGCGGAGATAGTTCGTCACGCTGCTGTCGGAGCGAAAGGCCTCCAGCCAGCACTCCTGCGCAGCGTCCCTCTCCCCCAGTTCCAGGGCAAAAGAAGCTGCCAAAAGCGCGGCCCGGCTTCTCACCGTAAATTCCGGCCGAATCCGCTCCATGGCCTCCCGGCCATAGTTCCACCCCTCCCGGGACTGTCCGGCGGCCCGGCACCGCTCCAGCACCTGCACGTACAGCCCCGGATGCAGGTCTGTATATTTCCTTGCGGCATCTGGCAGAATTTCCGGATCGTCCGTCAGGGCAATCGCCTCGCGCAGATATTTCTCACTGGGCCTGCCGTCCTGCCGCCCCAGATAGTCTATCCACGATGCCAGAAATTCCGAAAACCGATCCAGTTCCCTGGTACTTTTCTGCATCAGCGTCTCCAGGGAAACCCCCTCACAGGACGCATGCAGCAGCATATGGTACAGTGCTTCCGGCCTCTCTTCCGGCTTTGTTCCCCAATAGACGACCAGGAGCGCTTCTGTCACAAATTTCTCGTAATCAAGCGTAAGGATATTGTTTTCCGCCAGTTCCTGCAAAGAACAGGTATCACCGACGTATTCCCCGTCGGTCTCTGCCTCAAGAACCATCAGGAGCTCTGCCAGCTCTGCACCTTCTTCATACCATTCATTGTCCGCGCAGGTATGTACCAAGTCGCAGCCTTCCCGTACGATCTCGCCGATTCCCTCCGGATCTTCATAATAGACTTCCTCCTCGCTGCTGTTATACCAGTCATCATACTCCTCATTGTACAGTTCCGTCAACGTAAGTTCCCCACTGTTGATCTGCTCCAGCTGTTCTGTAATTTCACCGATCTTCCTTATGGTTTGTTCCTTATTATATTTCTCCTGCTGCCTGACATAATCATTGTCCACTTTCCTTTCCGCAAAAGCAGACAGACGTTTCAAAAAATCTTCCCTCTTATGCTCCGGCACACTGCGCACATAGTCATGCAGAAACGCCGCCAGCTTTTCTGCCGGCATCCCCATTGCCAGTTTATCTGCTTTTTTCATAAATTCTGTAAGATTCATCTTTCGCTCCTTTCCCGGCCTTTTCTCTTTTCCGCCCGGGCCACCTGCTTCTTCCAGGTTTTCTCCGTCTGCCCTTTCAGGAAATCCCGCAGCGGCTCCAGCTCCTGCCGAACATCCCACGCTTCCAGCGCCGCATAATATTCCTTGCGGTCTTCCTCATGGATAATGACCGGCGGATGATCATGCAGAACCAGGAAATAATTCATTGCCAGCCGCCCCACGCGGCCGTTGCCATCGGCAAACGGATGTATATTTTCAAACTTGGCATGAAAATATGCTGCCGCAGTCAAGGCATTCCTGTTTTCCACTTCCTGAAGTTCCAAAAGCAATTCTGAAATCTCCTTCGGCGCCGCACCAATCTCCTCTTTTCCTGTCACAAAATCATGGCGCTTATACTCTCCGGGACGTTCACCCAGCTGCCAGCGGCGCGTATCATAGGTATTCTGGGTCAAAAGCATTTGCAGTTCTCTGATCAAGGCCTCATTCAACGGATATCTTTCCTGAAATGCCGTCAAAAATCTCTCAGTTGCTTCTTTCGCATTCCGGATCTCAAACAACGTCCGCAGATCTCCGGTGTAACCGGTCACTCCGTCGTGTTCAAAAATCTCCCGTGTATCATGGTATGTGATATTCTCATTCTCAATCTTGCCGGAATGATAGGCAAACAGGACGCTATGGCCGTTCAATGCCTCCGCCAATTCGGCATCCGTCTGTATCCTCTTACTTTTCCACAGCGCAACAGCTTTTTCGTAGTTTGTCATAACTCACCTCAAATTTTAACTATGGAATAAAAAAGCCACAGACCTCTCCGGCCTGCAGCCCTTTTTTAACGCGCCGGTGCGCGGAAAAACGTCAGCCAAAGCCCCACGCCCAGCACCGGCAGCATAATAACATCCGCAATCAGGGAGGCAATCGTCCCGCTCCCCAATATCAGTGTAATAATGGTCATTCCTATGATAGACCAGAAATTTGCCACAATATGTGCCACTATGGGCGCACGCATATCCTGCGTCCTCTCCAGGACACATCCCAGAAACACGCCGACCAGGGAAGCATAGATAAATTGAACGACATTCCCGTGGTAAATGCCAAAGGTCACCGCCGTCAGCCCGATCGCCCATCCCCTTCCCAGGTAATCTCGGATACGCTGCTGCAAAAGCCCGCGAAATACCAGTTCCTCAATGACCGGTGAAACGATCACCACCACGGCCAACAGCATAAAGATACTCTGTCCGCCAAAAACCCGGGTGCTGGTCTGATCATAGCCGGGAAATATCCTGCTGATGCCGGAAAACATAATCAGATCGTTGATAATCTGACACAAAGCCATCGACGACAAAACCACCCCCAGCATGACGGAGGCCGAACTGTCCTTCCCCGGCCTGGATTTATAATGGTACTGCTGACTCTTCCTTCTGTGCCTGTCTGACTGAATCAGCTTAAGCTGCACCGGCATGGACACCAGATTAGCCACCCCTGTGAGCAGAACGACACTATTCGTCATCATTTCCATGATCTCCGCCTGATCCGTGATCCCTAAAAGGAAAATGGCTACAATGGCGATAAAGGAATCACCCACCGTGGTCACTGCAGTGGTGATAGCAAAATGAAGCAGGAGAGGATAGATCACTCTCCATATTTTCTTTCCTACAGTTTCCCCCTGTACCGGCTCCCGCGGATCCGGCTTGATCCGGACACTCCGGCTCTCCGATGTGGACGGTACAGGTTCCTCCAGAAAATTACCCATATCTATGCTGTTGGTCTCCACCGTCTCATCATCTTCATCGGACTCCGCCAGCACCGCCAGGGCCGATACCGAATCCGCCACGTAGGCGGCTCCCGCTTTCTGGAGTTCCTCCCGGCTGCCGTAACCATAGGACACACCGATGCACTGCAGGCCACAGTGATGGGCCCCGATCACATCATAGTCCCGGTCTCCCACCATCAGCACCGCCTGCCTGTGGTTAGACATTCCAAGCCTCTTTAGTGCTTCCTCGATCACTTCCGACTTCGACGTACGGCCGTTGAGCTCCGCTCCCACAATCTCCCGGAAATATACGCTCAGGCCAAAATGATCAAGGATCTGGCGCACATAGACTTCGGGCTTCGACGAGGCCACAGCCAGTATCCGGCCCCGGTCTACCAGAAGCTTCAGGATATCTTCCACACCCGGGTACACTTCATTTTCAAACATTCCTTTATCTGTATAGCGCTCCCGGTAATAGCGGATCGCCTCCAGAGCCTCTCCGTCATCAAATCCGGCGTAGGCCATGAACTGCTCCTTGAGCGGCGGCCCCACAAAACAGCGCAGCGCCTGCAAATCGACCACCGGCCGACCCATTTTCTCCAGCGCATACTGCACCGAGCGCATAATACCGGGACCGGAATCGGTAAGCGTTCCGTCCAGATCAAACAAGATCACCTGCATATTTTTCACCAACTCCCATGGCCGGCCCCGTCACACCATGACGGCCAACGGCCAACAATTACATTTTTTCCGGCGCAGAAAAGCCCAACAGGCTGATACCGGTCTCCAGTACATCCCGTGCCAACATCAGCAGGCGGATGTAAGACTGCTGTTTATCCGCGTCCTCTTCGCCCAAAATCTTTGTCTCATGATAAAAATGATTAAAGGCATTCGCCAATTCATAAATATACGCGCACAGCCGATGAGGCGCCTTTTCCTCAAAAGCCGTCTGCACCGACGCGTTAAAGCCTCCGAGAGCCAGCATCAACGCCTTCTCGCTCTCTCCCTGCGGAGCCTGTATCCGTCCCGCATCCACATTTCCGCCATTTTCCCTGAAACGGCTGAGGATGGATTTGATGCGTACGATCGTATACAAAATATAAGGGCCTGTATCTCCCTCAAAAGATGTAAAACGCTCCGTGTCAAATACATAGTCTTTCACTGCCTGATTAGAAAGATCCCCATACTTGATAGCGGACAGAGCCACCATCCGCGCCGTTTTATGGGCATCCTCCTCCCGGATACTGCGGTTGTCCACGATTTTTTTATACATTTCTTCCGCAATATCATTCAACAATACCTCCAGCCGCATCACGCCGCCCTCCCTGGTTTTAAAGGGCTTGCCGTCTTTGCCGTTCATGGTCCCGAACCCCAGAAATGTCAGCTTCGTATCCTCATCCACCAGATGGGTCTTCTTCGCACAGCGAAACACCTGAGTAAAATACAGAGACTGACGTTTATCCACCACATAGATGATTTCATCCGGGTGATACAGCTTCATCCGATCTACGATTGTGGCCAGATCAGTGGTATTGTACAGAGATGCGCCGTCGGATTTCAGAATCATACAGGGGGGTATCTCTTTGGTATCGGATTCCTCCCGCACATCCACCACCAGGGCACCCTGATCCAGCCGGGCATAGCCTTCACGTTTCAAATATTCCACCATATCCGGAATATAAGGCTGAGCATCGGACTCTTTCTTCCAGAGATCAAAAGTCACTTCCAGCTTTTCATAATTTTTCTTCAAATCATTGACAGAAACGGTCATAATGTGATTCCAGAGCGCATTATATCCCCGGTGCCCCTGCTGCAGCAGATGGGTAGCCTCCATGGCCCTCTCTTTGTAAGCGGGATCTTCCTTGGATCTGGCGCTGGCTGCCGGATAGATTTCCTCCAGTTCACCGATCGTAAAGGGCGCCTCCTCAGGATACTCACCCTCATAATCTTCTCTGAAATACACCAGCTTTGGCTGCCGTTCTTTAAGTTCCGTGATGATCAGGCCCATCTGCAGGCCCCAGTCCCCCAAATGTACATCGCCGATCATCGTATGGCCGACAAATCGCCCCAGACGTTTTATGCTCTCACCGATTACTGCCGAACGCAGATGCCCCACATGCAGGGGTTTCGCCACATTCGGCCCGCCGTAATCGATCATAATCGTCTTCGGCTCTTTCACCGTCTCCACAGACAGCTTCTCATCTGCCTGCATCCGGTTCAGATAGTCCGCCAGAAATTCTCCGTCCACTTTCAGATTGATAAATCCGGGACGCACCGCCTGCACATCGGCAAAAACCGGGCTCTCAGCCAGCACGGCCACCGCCTCCTCGGCCATCGCCAACGGGGCCCTGTGATAGGTCTTTGCCGCAGCCATGGCGCCGTTGCACTGATAT
>DPJQ01000038.1:7854-7999 GCA_003542935.1 Lachnospiraceae bacterium
GCACTGATATTCGCACAGATCCGGGCGGTTAGACAGAGTCACCTTCCCAAAAGAAGCATCCAGCCCCGCTTTCTCAAAGGCCTTTCCCGCCTCCCTGCTCAATATCGTCAAAATATTCTCCATACTTCCTCCCAACTCCACAAAG
>DPJQ01000038.1:8329-16492 GCA_003542935.1 Lachnospiraceae bacterium
ACAATTATTTTATATTCTATTCACCGACTTTTCCATCCTATTAGTGTATAATAGATAGATAAGAAAACGCATAAAAATTTTTTTATGCAAAATTATACAATGCAGGAGATTTTTTTATGAATATACTTTTCTTTCTGACTCCCAAAAGTGAAGTCGCTTATATCTACAATGACGGCACGCTGCGCCAGGCTCTGGAAAAGATGGAATACTATCGGTACACGGCTATCCCTATCCTGAACCATTCCGGCCAGTACATAGGTACTCTGACGGAGGGCGACCTTCTTCGGATTATCAAAAAACAATACAGTTTGAATCTCCATGACGCCGAAGATTTTCCCATTGAGGAGATTCCCCGCCGCTGGAAATACGCTCCCGTCAATGCGGGGTGTACCATCGAAGAACTGGTGGATACTTCCATGCAGCAGAATTTCGTACCGGTAGTGGATGACCAGAATGTCTTCATCGGCATCATCCGCCGCAAACAGATCATTGAGCATCTGTACAAGAAAAACCAGCGTACTCAGGATTTGAAAATCACCGTACCCTTTTCCGATACGGCCACAACCACGAAAGAAGGAACCCCTCTGTAGGGGTTCTTTCCATATTATTCCATCCTGCCCATACGTCCCATCAGGGCCTCTCCCACTTCCAACGCAGACGTCCCCTGATTGACTACCGCATCCACAGCCTCACAGATCGGCAGCTCTGCCTGATATTTGTTTTTTAATTCCATGGCGGCATCCAGAGCATAGATTCCCTCCACCACCATTCCTACCTCGCGGATGGCCTCCTCTTTGCCTTTTCCCTGGCCCAAAAGCATACCGCAGGTCAGATTCCGGCTGTGCCGGCTCGTACAGGTCACAATCAGATCACCGATACCTGCCAGGCCGTTGAAAGTATCCGGTTTGCAGCCCATCAGCTCGCCGAGACGGGATACCTCGCGAATGCCGCGGGTAATCAGCGCCGCCGCCGTATTGTCTCCGTATCCCAGTCCCCGGGCAATGCCTGTGCCCAGAGCAATAATATTTTTAAAAGCTCCGCAGATCTCTACGCCGTGGATATCATCATTTGTGTACACGCGGAATTTGGGATTCATGAAAATACTCTGTACCAGACGGGCCGCCTCCAAATCCTCACAGGCCGCCACAATAGTGGTAGGAAGATCCACAGCCACTTCTTCGGCATGGGTAGGCCCGGAAAGGGCTACCAGCCTCATACCGGAAAGCTCCTGCCTGTGAGACAGCTCATCCCGGATCACCTGCGTCATGGTAAAGAGACTGCCGGATTCAATTCCCTTGGCCACATCTACGATCACCTGCCCGTCCGCGATATGAGGACAGGCGGCCCTCGCCGTACTGCGCACAAAAACGGAAGGCACCGCAAAGAGCAGGATATCCTTGTCCGCACACGCCTCCTGTAAGGATTTCGTATACCCCAGAGCCCTGGGGATCTCCATATGGGCCAGCTTCGGATGCCTTCCCTCAGCCATCAGCATATCGATCTCCTCCGGCAAAGCCGACCAGACCTGCACCGTATGCCCCATATTGCAAAGCATTCTGGCCAAAGCCATTCCCCATGTGCCAGCGCCCAGAACTCCTATCGCTGCCATTACCATACCTCCTGTAATCCGATATTCGGCTATAGTGTACCACATTTTCCACAATCTGTGAAGGGTTTGGAAATTGTTATAAAAAATGTAAAATTCCCGTAATTATTCAGTACAGGTCGAAGCACTCGCTGCTGAGACCGTAAGAACATGATTCAGGTGTGCAAAAAGTCCATCAAGGATAATTTCACACTTAAACATTCAGCTTCATATCCCCGTCATGTATATATCCGATTTTACGCATACCGTGGTAGATTCCCAGGGACAGCAATGCCGGAAGCACAAACTGGAAAGCTGCAATTTTCACCAGCGTCATCACCAGGCCATCCGTCGGAACCATGGTCTGCCAGGTCATGATCGGGCCCACCAGGCCGGAAGTCCCCATTCCCGCTCCCGTGGCATTATTGACCATATGGACAGGCTCCCAGATCGCCAGGGGACCCAGTATGGCGGAGGCCAGCGTGGGCGGCAGCCAGATCAGGGGCCGACGGACAATATTGGATATCTGGATCATAGAGGTACCCAGTCCCTGGGCCAGCAGACCGCCTACCCCGTTATCACGGAAGCTGGTCACGGCGAAGCCGATCATCTGGCAGCAGCAGCCTACGGTGGCCGCCCCCGCCGCAATGCCATCCAGTCCCAGGATAATACCGAGAGCCGCCGAGCTGATGGGCAGCGTCAGCGCCATACCCATCAGCACAGATACGACGATGCCCATGAGTATGGGCTGCTGCACCGTACCCCAGTTAATCATGGCCCCTATCCAGCTCATAACGCGGGATATCCCGGGCCCCGCCAGGATGCCTATGGCCCCTCCGGTAAGCAGCGTGACCGCCGGTGTGATCAAAAGATCCAGTTTCGTCTTCCCCGCCACCAGATGGCCGAACACGACCCCCACATAAGCAGCCACAAAAGCCCCCAGGGGCTCCCCGGGCCCGGACAGCAAAAGGGCCCCTTCCGCCGTGAACAGTGACCCCGCCAATATAGCGGAAGCATAGGCCCCGATCATGCCTGTCCCGGCCGCGGACAGCAACACATAACTCGATTCCCCAAACTTAAAAGCCACCCCCACGCCGATCCCTGCTCCGGTCAGCCGCTGGGCAACTAAAGCAAAGCAGCTGATATACCAGCCCACCTGGCCGCCTATAAGATCACCGGCCTGTTTTAAAATCGTCCCTATGATCAGCGTAGAAAACAACCCGATAGCCATCCCACTGAGCCCATCTATAAATATACTGGACAATACCTTCTTTATCGCATTCATTTCTCCTGCTCTCCTGTCCTTGATTATTCTAATGCGGCTCTAAGAATAACACATACAATCCCGCAATGCAAGAAAAAGGGGCCGCCAGGCGGCCCTCACTCCACATTTTTCAACGCTTCTCCCATGGGCACCCGTCCCACCCTCCGGTACTCCAGCGCCGTCACCGCGCCGCAGGCCAAAAGCCCCAGGAAAAACATTTTTACATAGATCACCGGATCCACATACAGCGGGATCCACCCGGAGATGCTGTTCATCATGATCATACGGAAAATATACACCATCACCCCGTACTCCACCGGCATGGTGGCAATCAGGAAAAATACTGTCACAAACAGCGTGGGCAAGATGTAGAGCCGCATGATCTCTCCGTCCGTATAGCCCAAAATCTTTGCCATGGAGATCGACTGGGCATTTTTTTCGATGATGATCTTTGACAGTAAATACATGATGGCCACAAACATCACGATAGCAAACCCGTCCACCATGTACATCATGTTCCCCATGGAGACCATCAGCTGCCGGCTGATCTTCGTCAGTGCATCCAGATCAATTACCGTGCCAATGTACTCGCTGTCAATGTCCCGAATCTCCGTATCCGAAAAATATCCGCCAAAATAATCCGTATCCAGATCAAAGACCTTGTTCAGATATTTCCGGCCCATAAACAGGGCCAGCGCCCCATTGTAATCATAAACCCCCGTTACGGTGAAGGAATACCGGGTATCCTCATAGGGTTCCTTCAGTGTAACCGTGTCCCCCGGCCCGATACCGAATTTATCCGCATAGGCAGAGGAAATATACACCGCATCCCCGTCGGCCTCCAGGGAAATATAGCGGCTATCCTTATCAATACCGTAGAGCAGCACTTCCTCACTTTTGTAAACGCCATCCGGTGTATTCAGCGTCCACGCGCTGAATTTCTCCGCGGACTCCTGGTCTGTCTCCACCATGCGGCAGAAATACAACATCGCGAGAAGACCCTCCAGCCTGCGCTCCTCATTCTCTATCCCCAGGGGAGGCCGCAGTATATACTGATACGGGCAGAGCATATTCTGTTCCATCTCTTCCTGGTGATGGGCCAGCACAGAGGGAAGCAGAAGGCCAAACATCAGAAGCAGGTTGGCAAAAAGTATTCCCACCAGTAAAATCATGTAATTACTGATATTCTGCAGGATCACCCGCACACGGAAACGGCCGAAAAAAGGGATCATGACCGGCAGACGCAGGGCCCTGCGCCGCCCGCTCCCGGCGATATCCCGACGCAGGAAGCGAAGGGGCAAAAGCCGCAGTTTCCACCACAGGACGACACCGCTCACCGCCCCCATCAGAAGCAGCGGGATCACCGTCGTGAGGAAAAACGCCTCCCCGTTCCACAGCGTCACATAGGTAGGCAGGCTGTAGCTCCCGTAATACATCCCTGCGCAGACAATCCGAAATACCGTGTAGCCCAGAATATTGCCCACGATGGCCCCCGCCGCAGTCACACATAAAGGCGCGGCCATATAATGACGAAACAGCTCTCCCCACCGAAAACCCGAGGCCAGCAGGGTGCCGATCACATTCGCCTCCCGGCTGACAGTGCTGCTCATGGTTATGCCAAATACGAACGCGATGATCACGATCAGGATGTACAGCAGCGCGATCATCATGGCCTTATCGCTGCCCATGTCCTCGCCGGTAAACTGGATGGCCTGGTTCAGATAGCGGGGCACATAATCTTCCGGCCGCACGTTTGCCCCGATCTGCTTCATCAGTTCCTCGGACATCTCCCGCTCCGTCTTCTCATCCGCCGGACTTTGCCGGTATTTCTAGGAATAGCTGTAGTGCAGCCGCTTTTCCCCGTACCCGGCAAACTCCTCCCTGGCTACCACCGCCACGCCGAATTTGATCGCGTCGAACATGGTGTCGCTGTTGTCCGCAAACAGGCAGCTATAGTCGGGCAGCGCCACCAGCCCGGTCACCAGCCACTGCCCACGGGCACCCGTCAGGGTATCGCCGACCCGGATATCATTATTGTCCGCGTACATTCGGTCAATGGCCGCCTCGCCGGTGTGCTCCGGCAGAGCCCCTTCCATCAGACACACCCGGTTGACCTCCTCCCGGTCGGCAAAAATGCGCAGAGTACTGCCGTTGTCCAGCTCCTCCTCCACATAAAAATTCTCATAGAGTTCTATGCCGAAAGAGCGGACTTTCTTCTGCAGGGCCCGGTTGGCCTCCTCGGCCAGCCGGAAATTCCCGTCCTCGATATTATATTTTTCAAAGCTCTCCCGGTAAGCGATGATCATACTGTTGTCCGCCACCAGAAAACCGGACACAAAGCCGATCGTCCCCACCAACAGAAGAAATACAGCCAGATACCGGCCCGGTTCCCCCTTGAGCTCCCGAGGCAGCCGTTTCATCAAAGGATTCCTCATCTTCCGCCTCCCCTACCACTCCAGTGCATCCGCGAAGACCCGCTCCTGATTCCGGTAATTTTTACGGATACTGCCGTCACGCAGCCCTACTACCCGGTCCGCCATATATTTTATAGCATCGTTGTGGGTAACCATGATCACCGTGTTGCCATATCTGCGGTTTACCGTCTCAATGAGCTTCAGGATCTCCCGGGATGTATTGTAATCCAGAGCCCCCGTGGGTTCGTCACATAGCAGAATATCCGGATTCTTCACAATGGCCCGCCCGATGGCCGTCCGCTGCTGCTGTCCGCCGGAGAGCTGATTGGGCAGCTTGCTCCTGTGTTCGTACAGTCCCAGGGTATGCAGAAGTTCATCCACATCCAGAGGATTTTTGCCAAGATAAGCTCCTACCTCGACATTCTCCCGCACCGTCAGGTTCGGGATCAGATTGTACATCTGGAAAATATAGCCCAGATGCCGCCGCCTGTAGAGGGTCAGCCGTTTCCTGTCCATATCCGCCATGGGTTCGCCGTCTATGCGGATACTGCCCTCATCCGCCCGGTCAATCCCGCCGATAATGTTTAACAGCGTAGATTTTCCCGAGCCCGAGGGCCCGAGGAGCACGCAGAATTCCCCCTTCTCTATGTCCAGATCGATGCCCTTTAATACCTCCACCCGGCTCTCGCCCTCGCCAAAGGATTTTTTAATATGGCGGATCTCCATAAACATGTAGTTGTGCCTCCCTAAAATTAGTCATTTATATCCTTTTATTAGCTTATACTAACTCTTTTTCATATTACCTGCTGCCCGGCGCTTTGTCAATCCCCCACAATATAGAAATCCTCTGGTGGAACGCTCTGACTTGTGGTAGACTTGGAAGAAAAAACAGGAGAGACATACTATGTCACAGACCCTTGATCTGACCAATGGCAGCGTCACAAAAAAAATTCTTCTTTTTGCTGTTCCCCTGATGGCAGGGAATATCCTTCAGCAGCTTTATAACGTAGTGGACACCCTGATCGTAGGCAGGTACATCGGGGAAACCGCCCTGGCGGCGGTGGGAGCCTCCTACTCCCTGATGATCTTTCTGACATCCATTCTGCTGGGACTGTGCATGGGCAGCGGCGTCTATCTCTCCATCCGTTTCGGAAAAAAAGATATGCCCGGCTTTAAAAACGGCCTGTACCAGTCCTTTGCCCTGATCGGCCTTTTCGCCGTTCTGCTCAATATCCTCATGTACGTCTGCATGGAGCCCCTTTTGTGGTTTCTGCGGATCCCCGGGGAAGTCCGTCCCCAGATGACTGCTTATCTGCTTTGGATTTTCTCCGGGCTGCCGGCCACATTCCTCTATAATTTTTTTGCCTGCAGTCTGCGGGCCATCGGAAATTCCGTGACGCCCCTGTTCTTTCTCGGCCTGTCCGCAGTCATGAATATTATCCTGGATCTGGCTTTCGTCCTGGGACTTTCCATGGGAGTGGAGGGCGCCGCCATCGCCACAGTAATCTCCCAGTATGCGGCGGGCATCGGCATTCTTCTATATTATTATGGAAGATACCACGCCTGGCTGCCCATGAAAACCGACCGCTACTTTAAGAAAGAAGTGATCCGGGAGGTCTCCTCTCTGTCCTTTCTAACCTGTCTGCAGCAGTCCATCATGAATTTCGGCATTCTGATGGTACAGGGGCTGGTCAACAGTTTCGGCACCGCCGTCATGGCCGCCTTTGCCGCGGGGGTGAAGATCGACACCCTGGCCTACTCCCCGGTACAGGATTTCGGCAATGCTTTCTCCACCTTCGTGGCCCAAAATCACGGCGCCGGACAGCGGGCGCGGATACGCCGGGGCTTTGGACAATCCCTGAAACTGGTGTGTGCTTTCTGTGCGGCCATCAGCCTGATCGTTGTGTTATTCCCGGAAAAGCTCATGGGAATTTTTATCGACGCGGAAAACGTCCGCGTCATCGCCATCGGCTCCGGATATCTGCGGACAGAGGGGATCTTCTACTTCCTGATCGGTATCCTGTTTCTTTTCTACGGTTACTTCCGGGCCATCCAGAAGCCCATGGTCTCAGTGGTGCTGACCGTCCTGTCCCTGGGCTGCCGCGTGGCGCTGGCCTATGCACTGTCCGCCGTCCCCGCCATCGGCGTCACAGGCATATGGGCCGCCATCCCCATCGGCTGGTGCCTGGCAGACCTGGCCGGGTTTTGGTTTTTACATCGGGAAAAGAAATAACGCGATCCCCGGCCTTCCCACTTCCGGCAAAAAGGCGTTGAGTTTTACCTTTGCATTTGATATGATTTTTACAAATACCTGTAAAAGAAGGAGAATCGTGAAAATGTTCGTCATCCTTGAATCCATTCTGAATTCCATCATAACGTTCGGTATCCTGCTTCTGGAATTTATCGGCGTCTGCATTATCATCTATACCAGCCTGGTCAGCTTCTATAAGTACATTACCCACAGCTCAGACCTGAAAATTTATCTGGCCAATGGGCTGGCCATTGGCCTGGAATTCAAACTGGGCAGTGAAATCCTGCGCACCGTCCTTGTACAGCAATGGGAGGAGATTGCTATTGTGGCCGGAATCATCCTCCTGCGGGCCGCACTGACCTTCCTGATCCACTGGGAAATCCGGGAAGAAGAAAAAGAGAGGAAAGCGGAAGAAAACTAATGCCTCTTCCGCTTTCATTTACGATAACACTTTATTTAACGTTTCAAACAAAACTTTCACATCCAGCGGCTTGGCTATATGGCCGTTCATGCCACAGTGCAGGGCCTCACGCCGGTCTTCCTCAAACACATTGGCGGTCATGGCCAGAATCGGTATCCGGGACAATTTCTTATCTGAAAGTCCCCGGATCTTCCGGGCCGCCTCATAGCCGTTCATCACCGGCATCTG
>DPJQ01000038.1:16757-27726 GCA_003542935.1 Lachnospiraceae bacterium
CCGTTCATCACCGGCATCTGCACGTCCATAAGCACAGCCTGATAATAACCCGGCCCGGAGTTCTTCAGCATTTCCACTGCCATTTTCCCGTTTTCCGCAATCTCCGTAGTAAACCCTGCATCACCCAGAATCTCCGTGGCAATTTCCTGATTCAGTTCATTATCCTCCGCCAGCAGGATACGCCCCGGCCGGAAGCTTACCTGCCGGGTATCGCCGCCTGTCTCTCCCTCTTCTTCCTCCGCACTCACGATAGAGTGCAGACAGTTTCTGAGCTCCGACATGAACAGAGGCTTACTGCAGAAGGCGGTGACACCGGCCTCTTTCGCCTCCTCTTCAATCTCCGACCAGTCATAAGCAGTAAGGACGATGACGGGCACATTTTCCCCTGTCTCCTTCCGTATCCTTCTGGTAACTTCAACCCCATTCATGTCAGGCAAGAGCCAGTCAATGATGTATACACGGTAATCATTGCCCCGCATGACGGCCTGGCGGGTACGCAGCACCGCCTCCTTGCCTGAGAGCGTCCACTCCGCCTGCATCCCCATCTGGCCCAACATATAGGACACACTGTCACAGGTATTAAAATCATCATCCACCACCAGGGCTCTGCAATTCTTAAGTTCCGGTATATCCAGGGATTCTTTCTCCCCCGAATTCAGCCGAAAGGTAAAAGAGACCGTAAATTCCGTCCCCACGCCCTGCTTACTCTTCACTTCAATGGTGCCGTTCATCATATCCACGATATTTTTCGTGATGGCCATGCCCAGGCCTGTTCCCTGGATACCGCTCAGAGTCGTATTTTTCTCCCGCTCAAAGGGCTCAAAAATATGGGATACAAACTCTTCGCTCATACCGATGCCGGTATCCTTGATAGTGAACACATAGTTTGCGCTTCCCACCGGGGCCCCGGCCTTTTCTGAAATCCGCATACTGATCGTACCGCCAGCCCCCGTATATTTGACGGAATTACTGAGCAGATTTAAGAGAACCTGATTTAACCGCAGTTTGTCACAGAAAATATCTTCATCCAGCACGTCCACTGTATCAATATAGAAATCCATCTGCTTGGCACGGATATCCGCCTGGACGATATTACGCAGGCCATGGAGGATATCCGGCAAACGGCAGGGTTTCTCATCCAAATACATTTTGCCGCTCTCTATGCGGCTCATATCCAGCACATCATTGATCAGGCTCAACAGATGCTCACCGGACGACATGATCTTCTTTAAATATTCCTCCACCTGCTCCCTGTTTTCAATGTGAGCCATAGCCAGCGCCGTGAAACCGACAATAGCATTCATCGGTGTGCGGATATCGTGGGACATATTGGAAAGGAACACACTCTTGGCTTTACTGGCCCTGTTGGCCTGCATAAGGGCATCCTCCAGCAGTCCCTTCTGCTCCATCTCCTTACGTGTTTCATCGTCCACGCTCCGCAGCCCCAGCACAATACCGTGATTTTCATTCCAGGCGCCGGCGCATACCGCTTTTATCTGGAAATATTTCATCTCGCTGTCCTGAAGAGTACGATAATTCGCATAATACAGCTTCTTTTCCGCCAGCTCCTCCTCCAGCTTCTCACGGGAGAATGCCTGCAGCAGCATCTCCCGGTCTTCCTCATAGACATATTGTTCTATGTAGTGCTCCATACTGCTTTCCAGGGATATATCTCCGGAAAAGATCGGCTCGTATTGGCTGCTGTACTCATCGGCAATACGGATTGGCATCCCCTGTCCCGTTGTCAGTTCAAAATAACATACCAAATTGTAATCCATGCTCAGAGCCTGAACAAGCTCCATCTGGTAACGCTCATTCCGCTCCTCCTGCAGCTTCTGGGCCGTGCAGTCCAAAAGAAAACGCTGGTAGAAAAGTTCCCCGTTTTCCTTGAGCAGTTTGATATTCCCCATCACATGACGCAGGCCCCCGTCCTCATGCAGCACCCTGTACTCTACGCTGACACTGTCCCCTTCCTTTTTCAGAGACCGAATACGTTTGCGTAAGATGTCCTTGTCATCCTCCAATACGGAAGCCGCTACCGTATCAAAGCCCGCCGCCAGCATTTCCTCCTGAGAATCATACCCCAGGATTTTGAGAGCAGCCTGGTTGACGCTTATGATGCGCTGACCATCCAACGTATGGCACATCACACCACATTCCATACTGGTGAAAATAGTCTCCAGCATATGGTTTTTGCTTATGATTTCCTTTTCATAGGCGCACTCCTGGGTTACATCGATACCTATCCCTACTGTACCCATGACGCTGCCGTCCAGATCGTACAGCGGGGATTTGTAGGTGGTGAGCAGACGCTTCCCGGCTCCGGTCTGAATAATCTCCTCAGCCATGCAGGTCCTTCTCTCAGTCATAACCACCCGCTCGGACTCTATACAGGCAGGGTCATCCTGTTCCACATCCCATATATAGGCATGGCCCCGGCCTTCCACCTGCTGTTTCGTCTTATTGACAGTTCTACAGAAGCTGTCATTTACTTTCTCATGAATCCCCTGTTTATCCTTATACCAGATCAGATTCGGACTGTTATTGATGGCGGCCTCCAGATAATGGCCGGTCTGCCAGAGTTCCGCCTTTCTTCTCGCATCCTGCTGCCATTTGCGGAAGTGGAATCCGATCTCCACATCTGACATAGGCGTTGTCCATATATCTTCGATCTCCGACAGGTACTCTGTCAGCTCCGATATCTGTTCTCTGTCCGCTAACAGGATCACTTCCGCTGTTTTCTTCTTTTCGGCAAGCAAAAAGCTCACGGTTTCCTTCCCATCGCCGCCATGCAGATCGGCCAGGATCACATCGGCCCTGGTTGTCAAATCCTCCTCCGGCTTTCTGCTTTCCAGAAATGCATGCGTAAAGGCAGGCAGCGGAGCTATCCCTTTTATAACCTCAAATGCGCTGCAAGGATTACCTGATAAATATAACTGAACATGACAATGATACATTTTTTCTCTCCCATATCCCGACATTATACAAGGAACCGATTTTTATTCTATTCTAACAAGCATGGGAAGGCCTGTCAATATTGCGGATACCGCTAAAAAACACAATTCATCCGATATCATAATGCACGAAAATTTATAAAAATCCGGAAAATATGCGCCCCATATTGACAGGCCGGATACTTTTCCGTTAGACTGGGAAAAGATATCTTAATCACGCAAGGGGGATATATCTATGAATAGTCAGACATTGCGCGAAGCACGCAAATACGAGGAAGCATTCGGAAAAATGATTGCCGCCGGGGACAGACCGGCCTTCCATCTCTCCACCCGCACGGGCTGGATGAACGATCCCAACGGCTTTTGTTACTATAAAGGGGAGTATCATATGTTTTACCAATATCATCCCTATGATTCCGTGTGGGGGCCGATGCACTGGGGCCACGCGGTGAGTAAAGACCTGCTCCACTGGGAATATCTCCCGGCTGCCCTGGCGCCGGACGAACCCTATGACCGGGACGGCTGTTTTTCCGGCAACGCCATCGAACTGCCGGACGGCAGACTGCTGCTGATGTATACCGGCGTGGCCACCCATACGCTGAATAACGGCGGCTCCTGTGATATCCAGACCCAGTGTCTGGCCGTGGGCGACGGCATAGACTTTGAAAAATATCAAGGCAATCCGGTGATCGACGCCCGGAAGCTTCCCCCCGGAGCCAGCGAAAACCATTTCCGGGATCCGAAGCTTTGGAGAAAAAAGGACGGCACTTACCTCTGCGTATTCGGTAATCTGGCAGAAGACGATGCCGGACAAATACTGCTCTATGAGAGCGCTGATGCTTTCCACTGGAATTTCAAAAAAGTACTCATACAGAACCATCATCGTTTCGGAAAAATGTGGGAGTGCCCCGACTTCTTTGCGCTGGACGGCAAACAGGTGCTGCTCACCAGTCCCCAGGACATGTTCCCCCAGGGCTTCGAGTACCACAACGGAAACGGCACCCTCTGTCTGATCGGCAGTTACGATGAGGAAACGGACGACTTTACGGAAGAAACCGACCACACTGTCGACTACGGTATCGATTTTTACGCCCCCCAGACCGTGCTGACGCCGGACGGACGGCGAGTCATGATCGGTTGGATGCAGAACTGGGATACCTGCAATATGAGCAGCCCCCATATGAACGAGGATCTGTGGTTCGGCCAGATGAGCCTGCCCCGGGAGCTCTCCGTCAAAAACGGACGACTCTACCAGAAGCCTCTGCGTGAATTCGATGCGCTGCACTGTGATGAGGTGCGCCATGAGAATGTGGCCTTCTCCGATACCGTCCGCCTTCCCGGAGTCAGCGGCCGGCTGATCGACCTGGAGATCGACCTCTCCCCGGCGGACGGAGCGGATATTTACCGGAAATTTGCCCTGCGTTTTGCGCAGAACGAACAATACCATACTTCCATCAGCTTCCGCCCCCATGAATCGGTGGTAAAGATCGACCGGAAATTCTCCGGCTCCCGCCGGGCCATCATCCACCAGAGAAGATGCCTGGTGAACTCCGAAAACGGAAAGCTGAAGCTCCGGCTGATTTTAGACCGTTTCAGTGCGGAGGTGTTTATCAATGACGGCGAGCAGGTGATGAGCGTCACGATCTACACCGATCAGGCTGCCGACGGTATCTCCTTCTTCGCCGACGGGAAGGTGCGGATGGATGTGGTGAAATATAGCATAAAAGCAGAAGGATAACTATGGCTTCCATTCAAAATATGACCTCCGGGAAACCGGGGCGGCTGATTTTTTCCTTTGCGCTTCCGCTGATGGTCGGAAATTTGTTTCAGCAGCTTTACACCGTGGCCGACGCAATGATCGTGGGACAGGTGCTGGGCGTTCCCGGCATCGCCGCAGTGGGCGCAACGGAATGGATGATCTGGCTGATGCTGGGCATGATACAGGGCTTTTCCCAGGGATTTTCCATCTGGATGGCCCAGGCATTCGGCGCGGATCGGTTAAAACAGCTCCGGAACATCATCCTGAACGCCGTCATTTTATCCGCAGTGATCGCGGCGCTCATGCTGGCCTGCGGCCAGCTTGCCGCCGCGCCGGTACTTCATATACTGAACACGCCGGATACCGTATTTCCGGATGCCGCGGTGTATATGCGCACCATGTTCATCGGCATCCCCATCACGATGGCTTACAACCTTCTCGCCGCCATCCTGCGCTCCCTCGGCGACGGAAAGACGCCGCTGTATGCCATGGTGTTTGCGGCAGTCCTGAACGTGGAACTGGATCTTTTGTTTGTGATGGTTTTTCACACAGGCGTAGCAGGCGCAGCCGCAGCCACGGTCATGGCCCAGTTCTTCTCCAGTATTTTCTGTCTGGTCAGGATCTGTAAGATTGATTTTCTCAAAATACAGAAAGACGATTTTTCCGCAAGCCTCCATACCTATGCACGGCTGCTGAAACTCGGCTTTCCCATGGCATTCCAAAACATTGTTATCTCCGTGGGCGGTATGATCGTCCAGTTCGTGGTCAACGGTTTCGGCGTGATCTTCATCGCCGGATTCACCGCCACCAACAAGCTGTACGGTATGCTGGAGGTGGCGGCCACCTCCTACGGCTTCGCCATGACCACCTACACCGGCCAGAACCTGGGGGCCGGAAAGACAGGTCGCATCCGCACCGGCTACCGCTCTGCCATGGGAATCGCCGTGGTTACGTCCTTCGTGATCATGGCCGTAATGCTGCTCGGCGGAAAAACGATCTTGGGCTGTTTTATTTCCGGGGACGAAAAAACAGTGGCAGACACCCTCTGGATCGCCTACCACTATCTGTTTATCATGAGCGTCTGCCTGCCCATCCTGTACTATCTGCATGTAACGCGAGCCTGTATCCAGGGCATGGGCAACACAGTGCTCCCCATGGTCTCCGGCATCGCCGAGTTCCTCATGCGCACCGGCTCCGCCCTTTTACTGCCCCGCTTTATGGGCCAGGAAGGGATCTTTTACGCGGAGATCCTGGCCTGGGTCGGCGCGGATGCGGTGCTGTTTTTCAGCTATATATATTGTATGAAACAATTGTAAAGCAAAACACTTTCATAACCATAAAAGCCCTGAACTATTATACGTATTCTCCTATGGTTCTCTTTACAGAAGAAAGATAGCTTCCGCCAAACATATTTAAATGGTTCAGCAGATGATACAGATTATACAGATCCCTGCGGCGGCCGTACCCCGGCTGCAGCAGGCCTGTCTCTTTATAGGTATCGTAAAAAGTCCGGGAGAAACCGCCGAAAAGCTCCGTCATGGCGATGTCCGCCTCCGCATGGCCCACATAAACCGCCGGGTCGATGAGCCAGGCCCTGCCGTCGTTTCCGGTGAGAAAATTTCCCGCCCAGAGATCCCCATGCAGCAGGGAGGGCTGTTTGGGTTCCACCAGGAAATCCCCCAATCTGTCCAACAGCCGCCCGATTTTCTTTCTGTCTCCCCTGTCAAAACAGCACTCCGCACTCCGAAACTGAGGCTCCAGCCTGCAGTCACGGAAAAAAGCCGTCCAGCTGCTGTGGGCCGTATTGGCCTGGGGCCGGGCGCCAATGAAATTGTCCCTGCAAAATCCATAGGCGCCTCCCGGCGTGAACTCCGCCGTATCCGCCCGGTGCATGGCAGCCAGCTGATGAGCAAAAATCTCCCAGTAATCAGAAACCTGCTTTCCACCGCCGATAAAAGACAGCAGCAAAAAAGCTTTATCTCCCTCTACGCCGCAGCCAAGAACCTGCGGTGTGCCGATGGCCCCCGTCCGCGCGATGGCGGCGAGCCCCGCAGCCTCCGCGGCAAAGAAGGGGGCGTTCTTTTTTGTATTTGCTTTCATGAAAACGGTGGTTCCGTCTGTGAGGGTAAGGCCATATGCCTCATTGATGTCGCCCCCGGAGATCCGGCGGGAGCGAGCCACGGTGACGCCGCCGCCAAAAATAGCAGCCAGGGCGTCCTGCAGGGACGGGAATAGCTGTAGCTCGTGATATTTTCTCATATAAACTCCTCTTTTGGGAATGCAGCCTGTAACGACAGGAAAATAGTTGTAACCGTCCGGTATTTTCACCGTTATATCTGCGGAAAGTATTTCGATCCGGGCTGAACCGCAACCAACTTTTTTTCTCAGTATATCATGTTTTCAAGAAAAATATATGCATGAAAATTAAATTCGTCTCCGCAGGCCGCAAATCGGTATCCTGCCTCCATCCCGCAGAAAATTTCCCGCCGTCTGCCGAAAAATATTCCCCCGGCCGTAGATGCGGTTCCAAAAATGTCCTTCCGTCGTGTCAGCCTCCCCAAACGGTCAGCTTCCGGATCATTTCAAGTATCCGCCCCGCGCTGCACCGGATCATTTCTTCCGACAGCTTTCCCTCTTCATACGCCCCGCGGATATTTTCATCGTCTTTCTGATTCCCGGGCATAATGATATCATTTCCCGCCGCGATGCACTGCCACGGTATGCTTCCGTCTTCGGGAACCGTCGTATTCCAGTCTGACATAATCACCCCTTCGAATCCCCATTCTTCACGGGCAACCACGGTACAGAGATCCCGGCTGTTGGCCGCATGGACGCCATTGATTAAATTGTACGCGGACATCATGGCCACGGGCCTGCTTTTCTTTACCGCGATCTCAAAGCCGCGCAGATAGATTTCTCTGAGAGCCCGCTCGGAAACGCATACATTTACCGCCATCCTGTTATCTTCCTGATTATTGCAGGCAAAATGTTTGACCGTCACGCCACATCCTTTGCGGCTCTGTACCCCCTTTGTCACAGCGGCCGCCATCATGCCTGACAACAGGGGATCCTCCGAATAATATTCAAAGTTCCGCCCGCATAGGGGATTCCTCTGGATATTCATACCCGGCGCCAGCCACAGATGAACATGGAATTCCTCCATCTCCGCGGCGACGGCTTCGCCAAATTCCCGCATTAAACCGATGTCCCATGACTGCGCCAATGCGGTTCCCACCGGAAA
The DNA here is from genome assembly GCA_003542935.1 of Lachnospiraceae bacterium. GTDB lineage: Bacteria > Bacillota > Clostridia > Lachnospirales > Lachnospiraceae > UBA11957. The sequence goes on from DPJQ01000038.1 coordinate 24,712, forward strand.
AGCGGTACAGTACTGATAATGCGTATCTGCCTTTTCATGGTGCGCCGTTTCCTCCAGAAAACCATTTTCCAGAGAACCCAGGACGCCGGCAGGATAGACAAAGCCCGTTTCACGGTCCGCTTCATAGCTTTGCCGCAGGCGTAGTCCCGCAGGGCCGTCTGCCATGACCAGAGAAGAGATCCCATATTTCTCTTCCAGCGCCTCTGTCGTCTCCCCTGCGGAGCCGGGCACCCGGGTTCCCGCCGACCCAAGCATACTGGCGCCCTGTGTAATATTCCCATACAGGAGGGGGATCAGCTCCGTGACAGGCTGTTCCTTCGCAGGGCATACCGGATATGTCCTCCTGTCTTCTTCCCGCGGCGCAAAGGAAAACGCCGGAAGCCCCTGCTCCCCTGCCAGCTTAAGCCATTCGCCGGCCCTGTCTTTTGCATGGCCGGCCGCGCCAAATTCTTCAAAGACCCTTTCCCGGGGACAGATTTCCCCGGTTCGCTCCAGTATCGCCCTTTGGCGGACGGTAAACACCCCCGCCAGTTCCAGGGATGCCGCATGTTTCCCGACCCACAGGCCATAGGCCCCCGCCTCCATGAACCATGCGTGCATCTGTTCCGAATAACCGGCAAGATACGCCTGGTCAATAACTATGGTAAGGCTTTGTTCTTCCCGGGGCTGCAGCAGATCTGTCTTCGCAAAACCGACCAGCCTCTGATACTCTCTGGCACTCCCTGTCTGCGGCGGCGTCACGTATACCTGCACGACCTCCCGCCCGGGATACATCTCTCCGGTATTTTTTACAGAGACCGAAACGGCCACGCCCCTTTCCGTTTTCCGCACTTCTTCTGTTTTTATAGAAAACGAAGTATAGGAAAGCCCGTAACCGAAGGGGAACAGGGGCTGCACCCCAAAGCTGTCAAAATACCGGTATCCCACATAGATGCCTTCCCTGTATTCCTCTGTTTCCAGATTTCCGTTCAGGTAACCGAAAGACTCTGCGGAGGGGTAATCCTCATAGCGCCTGGCCCAAGTGGCAGTCAATCTTCCTCCCGGCACCGCACGGCCCAACAGCACATCCGCAGCCGCACGGCCTCCCTCCTGCCCGGGAAGGGAGATATTTAAAACCGCTTTGATATTTTCTGTCCCCTGTAAAAGATCCGTCAGTTCTACCGGTGCTCCCACATTTAGGAGCAGCACGACCGGTATCCCTGCCTGCTCCAGACACAACAGATCCTCCCGCTCCTTTTTACTCAAATAATAATCCCCTTCTGTCCTCCGGCGGTCTCTGCCTTCACCGGCAATGCGGCTGACCACATATACGGCCACCGATGCGCCTTCCCAGTCCTCCGACATGATCTTTCGGCCCTCCGGTAAAGAAAACGGATGGGCCGTATAGGCGTCAAAGGGGTTCTCCACGCGTTTCGCATCCGCTAAAACCATATCTTTCCACACGCTCCGGGCCTTTTCATATCGTTTTTCATAATCGGCGATCCAGCCCTCGCTTGTAATCTTCACTCCCGCTGCTTTCAGGCCCCTGTATACGGATACACTCTCCCTGTTATTCACGTCCCCGGAACCGATACCGCCCTTGACCGTCCGCGCCGCGCCGCTGCCAAACAGCGCAAGAGGCATCGAATCCTCCAGGGGGAGTATACCTTCATTTTTCAGCAGGACCATGCCCTCCGCCGCCGCTCTCCCTGCAAACAGGGCATGCCTGAGTTCCCGTTCGGAAGGCGGCGCATTTCGTCTGCCGCTGTTATCCTCATTCATTATGTTTACTTTCCCTCCTTTTTCCGTGCGCCCATCCATGTACCGGCGCATATATACATGAAAAAGGCTGCCATAGCTGCTTTTCGCCGTTCGGAAAGGCCTGTACTATGGCAGCCGTTGAAAAAGCTGTCCGGATTACTCCTTTACACCGCCAAGGGTAACGCCCGCGATGATAAACTTGGAAAGACACAGATAAACGATGATGATCGGCACAATGGCCACCAGGATCATGGTGTAAATCTTTCCCATATCAAAGTTCATATAATCCGCGCCCCGGAGTGTCGCGATCAAAATCGGGACGGTCATTTTTTCTTTGGACTGAATGACCAGGGCCGGGACAAAGTAATTGTTCCAGGAACCCACAAAGCTGAAAATTGCCTGTACCGCGATCGCCGGTTTCATGATCGGGAGCACGATCTGGTTGAACGTGCGGAACTCTCCGCAGCCGTCGATCCTCGACGCCTCCACAAGGGACAGCGGCAGCGACGACTGCAGATAGCTGTACATGAAGTAGAATACAGCCGGGGAAGCGATGGAGGGGATGATCAGCGGCAGCAGGGAATCATACATACCCATATTGGTGATCAACCGCAGAAATCCCATGGCCGTTACCTGCGTCGGCATCACAAGGATCGCCATAATAAACGTAAAAGCTATTTTCTTTACTTTAAAATCATAGGCATACAGGCCGTAAGCCGTTAGTGCCGAAAAATATGTACAGATAGCCGCCGAACAACCGGAAACGATCAGGCTGTTTAAAATGCCCCTGAACATCGGAAACGTTCCGTCATTGGCCACGCTGCTCAGGTTTTTCAGAAGATAACCTCCGGGCAGCGCCGAAAATCCTTTCTGCAGGTCCGCATGTGACCGTGTCGCGTTAACGATCAGAATGTAGAAGAAAAACAGACACATAAATGACAGGATGATCAATACAATATGGGCAATGATGCTCCGTAAATGACTTGGCTGTTTCGATTTCATAAACCTACCCCCTCCTCTGCAGTTTTTTTGCCTTCTTTGCTGCCGCCTTTGAGCCGTCCGGGTCATCATTGTTGGTGATCCGGTACACAATGAAGCACAGGATACCGCTGACAATAAACAGATACACAGACAATGCCCCCGCCATACCGTAGTTTTTACTCTTCAGATGGCTGTTTAGGAACATGATCAAAGTCATGGATGTACGGTCCGGAGTACCCTGGCCGTTCGTCAAAATCTGCGGTACATCAAACATCTGCAGACCGCCGATGATGG